>JAKEGQ010000059.1 GCA_022615475.1 Candidatus Methylomirabilota bacterium
CGTCCGATAACATTCTGAGTGTCCATCGCGATGGGTCAGACGTCCGAACGCGCGATACGCTCAAGCTGTTTCGCCAACGACGCGGAGGCCTTTCCCCGAGCTGTGCCCACCTTCCATTGCACGGATCGTGAACACGGATGGACCCGGGCCGTAAGCCGCCGCTCAGGGTCGCCGCGAGAGCCCCGGAGCGAGGGGCCGAGGGTGCTGCTGCAACGCGATCAGCACCCAGCGGAATTTTCCGCCGACGAAGGATGCCTTCCCGAGCCAGCTCTATATTACTCCTCTCCATGGTCGGGCTCTTGGAAGAGGACCAAGGGATCGTCGATCCGAAAGATCTCCTGAGTGTAGAAGGCCTGGCCGTAGGTGCACCCGATGAGGAGACCGAAGTAGCGGGCCACCGCCTCGAGGCGGCCAGGGACCGAGCGGTACCCCGGCCGGCCAAACTGTGACCTGTGGGCGGCCACGGCCTCGAGGGCCCGCGGAAGCTCCTTGTCCACGGGGACGATGAAGGAGGGACGCTCAAAGGGGATCATAAAGTAGTACAGGACCTTCTGCACCGCGTGGGGTCGCCCTCCCGCGGGAAACTTCTCCAGGTGCGCGAAGTTGGCGGCGTGGGTCACCAGGTGGCCGGCCGCAATGTGGTCGGCATGGCCGCGTCCTCGCCCCGGCTCCACACCGTAATGGGGCGCCAGCACAATCCTGGGACGGTACTTGCGGATCAGGGAGGCCACGTGCCTCCGGTTCCGAAGATTATCCTCGAGGCGGGTATCCCCGAGGCGAAGGATCTCGAAAGTATCCACCCCCAGGATTCTGGCTGCTGCTGCTGCCTCCTGCCTCCGGAGCTTCCGGGTCCCCGCCCCCATATCCCCTTCGGTGAGACTCACGATCCCCGTTCGATGCCCCCGCGCCTTCATCTTGAGGAGGAAGGCCCCGGCCCCGATCTCGGCATCGTCGGGATGTGCCCCAAAGGCGAGAAAATCTAACGCACGCCCCATCGCTCTCCCGTCCGACCCATTGAGCCGTGCGCCCGATTACTTGTAGAATTCTTCGCGGCTCCCGCTGACGACCTCAATGACGACGACCTGTTCTTCTCGAAGGATCTTGAGGATCACCTTGTCGTTGGCCCGTTTCTTCCACAGCTCCTCGTACAAGTCGCGCCGGGTCTCCACCGAGCAGTAGTCCACGGCAATGATGATATCCCCCTCCCGGATCCCCGCCGCCTCTGCCGGCCCTCCGGGGACCAACCCCGCCACCATCACCCCGCGACCCACCGGTTGCAGATGTGCTCCGATCCACGCCCGTACCGGCCGGCTCACGACTTGACCGAATTCCAAAAGCTCCGTCCGGTTGAGCTGATATAGCTCCACCGGAATGGCGATCGTCGCGCGCGCCACCTCGGAGACGTTGAACGCGGCGATGCCGACCACACGCCCGGCCAGATCAAAGAGGGGAGCCCCGCCGAAGCCTGGGTTCTGCATCGTCAGCCCGATCGACTTCGACAGCATGTACTCCCAGTGGGTGTCGAACTCTCCGAGGTAGGAGATGAACCCCTCGGCCACCCGCCGCTCGACCGTCCCGGTCGCGGCCAGGAGAAAGACCGGCTGTCCCAGGATGACGTCCATCGAGGAGCCGAGACGCACCATCGGAAGGTCTTGAGGGGGAATCTTGAGGACGGCCAGGCCGCTGTCGAAGTCTCGCGCCACCAGATGCGCCTGAAAGCGGCGGCCATCCATCAGGCCCACGCCAAGACGGTATGCCCCGATCACCACATAGTTGACCGTCAGGAGATACCCTCCGGTATCCACAATGACCCCGGTCCCTCTCCGCTCAGTCCCCAGGATCACCGTAGAGGGGTGGTCCGGCTTGACCGCCGCCTCGATACTGACCACGGCGGGGAGAACCCCGTTGACCAACTCGGGTGGTGCATCCATAATGACGCTCCTCAGAGTCATGACCTCGGCAGGTCATCATCTTAGCAACTTCGCCCAGGGATGCCAAAGGAAAAGCCTTCTTCTCCTTTCCTTGTTCGGAGAGCCGGAGGAGGGTGGTCTTGCCAGTGAGAGGTTGGCCTGATCCGTGCAAGCTTTATTCGTACAAGGGTGAAATCGCCGGGGGAAGATTGTGGCGTCCTCACGCGTCCCTGTCAAGGGCCCGATGCCTCGGACAACCCAGCCGTAAGTTCAATGCCGAGAAACGATGACTCGTGATATAGTGAGTCTTCCGTCCTGGAGGTCACATGGATGATACGAAGATGCCCTCCCCCGATCAGCTCCTGATGAATCACCTGCGCCCGGAGGATACAAACCGGGTGTACCGGATCATGGCCGAATTCGCCGAGGGGTTCGACGTCCTCTCGCAGATCCCGCCCGGCGTGGCGATCTTCGGTTCATCCCGGGCGAGCCGGAGCGACCCATACTATGCGGTCGCAGAGGAGATTGGCCGCCTCCTGGTCCAGCACGGATTCGCCGTCCTGACCGGGGCGGGACCCGGGATTATGGAGGCAGCAAACAAGGGGGCGCGGGAGGCAGGCGGTCCCTCCATCGGATTGAACATCCAGCTCCCCGTGGAGCAGCCGGTCAACCGGTATGTCACCACCCTCTTACACTTCCGCTACTTCTTCGTCCGAAAGGTCATGTTCGTCCGGCACTCCGTCGCCTTCGTCTTCCTGCCTGGGGGACTCGGCACGCTGGATGAGCTTTTCGAATCGGCCACGCTGATCCAGACCCACAAGATCCGTCCCTTCCCGGTGGTCCTGGTGGGACGGGATTACTGGCAGGGGTTGCTCGATTGGCTCACCCGGGTGGCTGTGGGGCGGGGAAGGGTCAGTGCCGAGGAGATGACCATCTTTACCCTGGCCGAAACTCCGGAGGAGGTCCTGACCGCCATCCAACGGGCCCCCCTCGTCCTCAACCGGCCGATACCGTAGAGGTGACTCTGTCTGTGTGAATCGACCCTCGCTCGATCCTGACACCGGTGACCGACGCTGTCGAAAAGCGCTTTGACATTTTCCCGATCGCTTCGTATAGTTACTTCCGGGGGCGATGCCGCGAGAACCGGCCTCGGGGGCCCGGTTCGGAGAGAGTCATGCCCTATCGGTTCCTCGAAGAGATCGCCATCGGCGACATGGCCTTCGAGGCGGAGGGACGGACGCTCGCCGAGATCTTCGAGGCGGCAGCGCTTGCCCTCACCGAGGTGATGGTGGAACTGGATGGGGTGTCGCCCACCCTGTCACGCCTGATCTCGCTCCGCGCCGAGGATCTGGAGACCCTCCTCTTTCGCTGGCTCGCAGAGCTCATCTACCTCAAGGATGCGGCATGTCTCCTGTTCCGGCGATTCGCGATCACCATCCGCGAGGGGACCGAGTGCGAGCTTGAGGCGACGGCGTGGGGAGACCAGATCAATTACGAGACGATGTCGCTCAAAGTGGATGTCAAGGCGGTAACCTACCATCTGTTTTCCCTCACGAAGACCCCTCACGGATGGAGGGCCCAGGTCATCCTGGACATCTAAGGGGGTAGTGCCATGGAAGCCAAGAAGATCGCCGAGGGCATCTGGGAGGTGCCTCGCACCGCCAAGGAAGGCATGCTGGTCCCGGCCCGGATTTACGCCACGGACGAGCTCTTCAAGGAGATGGATCAGGGGGTCTTCGAGCAGGTGACGAACGTCGCCTGCCTCCCCGGGGTCCAGAAGTACGTCCTCTGCATGCCCGACGGCCATTGGGGCTATGGGTTCCCCATCGGGGGCGTGGCCGCCATGGACACCAAGACGGGGGTCATCTCACCGGGCGGGATCGGCTTTGACATCAACTGCGGGATGCGCATGCTCCGGACCACGCTGACCGAGCCCGAGGTCAAGCCGAAGCTCCGCGAGCTGGTGGACCGACTCTTTCAGACAGTCCCCTCCGGGGTGGGCACCAAGGGGTTCCTGAGGCTGAATGAGGCAGAGTTTCGCGAGGTGATGGTGCAGGGGGCCCAGGCGATGATCCGGCGCGGATACGGCTGGCCGGAGGACGCCGAGCGGATTGAAAATCTCGGCCGGATTGCCGGCGCCGATCCCGCCAAGGTCAGCGCCAAGGCCACGAGCCGGGGAATCCACCAGCTCGGGACGTTAGGGTCGGGCAACCATTACCTGGAAATCCAGGTCGTCTACCCCGGCAGTATCTACGATCCAGGTGTCGCCAAGGCGCTCGGCATTGACCGCGAGCTCCAGGTAGTGGTGATGTTCCACTGCGGGTCCCGAGGCTTTGGGCACCAGGTCGCCACCGACTATCTCGAGACCTTTGGTCCGGCCATGAAGCGGTACGGGATCAGCGTCCGCGATCGGGAGCTGGCCTGCGCGCCCTTCGCGTCTCCCGAGGGCCAGGACTACTTCAAGGCGATGGTGTGCGCGGCCAATTCCGCCTTTGCCAACCGTCAAGTGATTACCCACCGCGTCCGTGAGGTCTTTAGCGACGTGTTCAAACGGGACGCGCGCGACCTGGGCCTCGAGATCATCTACGATGTCTGCCACAACATCGCCAAGGTCGAGCGGCACCGGGTGAATGGCGAGGAGCGGGAACTGGTCATCCATCGGAAGGGGGCGACCCGGTCCTTTCCTCCGGGACACCCGGAACTGGCGGAGCGGTACCGGGCCATCGGCCAGCCGGTGATCATCGGCGGGTCGATGGAGACCGGCTCGTACCTCCTCATCGGGACGGCCAAGGC
>JAKEGQ010000284.1 GCA_022615475.1 Candidatus Methylomirabilota bacterium
ATCAAGGAGCCACTCGAGGTAGGTCCGGACGACGCTGTACTCCGCCGCGGCGGGCGGCATCCGCGCAAGCCGGCCGAGCTCCCTGAGCGCCGCCTCTCGGACCTCGGTGGACAGGGGTGTCTCATCGATCCGCCGGCGTAGCTCTTCCACCTCCTGGGTCCGCTCATCCCCTTCGCCCAGCTCCTGCTGGATCGCCTTGAGTTGCTCGCGCAGGTAGTACTCGCGCTGGCTCTTGTCCATCCCCGCCTTGACCTGGTCCTGGATCTGGCGACTGAGCTCGAGGGACTCCAGCTGCCGCGTGAGCAGCTCGGTTACGCGCCTCAGGCGGGGCTTGATCTCCGTGATCTCAAGGACCGCCTGCTTTTCCTCCACCGACAGGTTCAGGTTCGAGGTGATCATATCGGCCAGCATCCCGCCCTCATCGATGTTGAGCGCCACGATGGCGAGCTCGGCCGGCAGGTTGGGGGAGAGGTCCACCGCCTCCTGGAAGAGGCGGCGCAGATTGAGCACCAGCGCCTCGACCTCCTGGTCTCGTACCTCGTGATCGGGGAGCGGCACGACGGTGGCGCGGTAGTAGGGATCCGTCTGCGTAATCTGGCCGAGGCGGATCCGCTCGAGGCCCTGGACCATGATGCTGATCGTTCCGTCGGGCAGCTTGATCATCTTGGCGATGACCGCGGCGGTCCCCAGCGGGAACAAATCATCCGGGCGGGGATCCTGCGTCTCTTGCTCCTTGAGGGCCACGACCCCGATCATCCGGTTCCCCACCACCACCTCGTCAACGAGGCGGATGGATTTTTCTTGCCCGACCAGGATCGGAAGAATCACGTGCGGGAAAAGGACCGTTCCCCGGAGTGGCAGGAGTGGGAGGTCGCGTGGAATCGGGGCAACGCCGCCGGGCGGTGGACTCTGGGCTGTGTCCTGCGCTCTCATGGAGTGTCTCCCTAGGATACCTGGTTACTCGGTGAGAATAGGTACTGACGTGGTGCTGGGATCCCCTCTCTTGGGGATGGTGATACGGAGGAACCCGTCCTGATAGACCGCTTCGATGGCGTCACGGGACGGGGTGAAGTCGAGGGAGACCCATCGGTCGAAGGGCCCGGATTCAATCTCCATCTGGTGGCATCGTTGTGCGTTGACCGGAGCAGCCACGCGCCGCGCCCCGGCAATCCGAAGGCGCTGTCCGTCGAGGTGGACCTCGATGTCCTTCCGGTCGGTCCCGGCTCTCTCCATCAACACGATGACGGCCGAGCTCGTCTCGAAGACATCGATAGCCGGGGCAAAGCTCGAGCCCCGGACGGGGGCGGGGCGGCCGCGGTTGAAGAGGGACTTCATCATCTCGATCATTGTGGAGCGGAGCCGCTCGAAATCGCGCTCGATGTCCTCGCCAGAATGCCTCACCACGACCCCTCTCCCTGATCGCACCGCGACCCACGCCACTGTCGGACGCGTGTGAGGTCCGCTGGATCCACCGGACACCCGCACGTCTCCTTGTCGATACGATATCAAAAGGAGAGGGCGGGATCAACCGCCTTGAGCTCCCTTGTGAGCGAAAGAGGCAGCGGGTACAATGGGCGAGGACAGGAACGTGAGGGGCGAATGACACAAGGCATTACAGCCGTGGAGGGGATCCGCGTGGGGCACGCGAGCGACTGTGATGCGTGTACGGGGTGTACCGTGATCCTCTGCGAGGGAGGGGCTGTTGGGGGGGTGGACGTCAGGGGATGGGCCTCGGGGCCGCGGGAACTTGATGCCCTGGGCTCTCACCATCTGGTGGCCCAGGTCCACGGCATCCTCCTGGCCGGGGGCTCTGCTTTTGGACTCGACGCGGCCGCCGGGGTCATGCGGTATCTCGAGGAGCGCGGGATCGGCTTTGATGTGGGGGTGACCAAGGTCCCTATCGTCCCTGGGGCCATCCTCTTTGATCTGGGCATTGGGGATTCCCGGACTCGACCGGATGCGGCCATGGGGTACCGGGCGTGCCAGGCGGCCCGGGCGGACAGCGTGGAGGAGGGGAGTGTTGGTGTCGGGACGGGGGCGACGGTGGGGAAGCTTTTCGGTGTCCGCCACGCCATGAAGGGTGGGGTGGGGACCGCCAGCGTGGAGCTTCCTACGGGAATCAGGGTCGGGGCCTTGGCCGCCGTGAACGCCTTTGGCGATGTTCGGGATCCGTCCACAGGAGCGATCCTCGCAGGGGCGCGCGACCCGGACACCGGAAAGCTGGCGGACACCGTTCTGCAGATGAAGCAGGGCCGTCTCCGCCGAGCCTTTTACGTCCAGAGCACGACCTTGGCCGTGATCGCGACGAATGCACGGCTCAACAAGGCCGAGGCGATCTTGGTCGCCCGCATGGGCCAGGGGGGACTCACGCGAACCATCTCGCCTGTGCATACCACCTTTGACGGGGATGTCATCTTCAGCTTGGCAACCGGGCAGGTGGAAGGGGATGCTAATCTCGTGGGGCAGGTCGGGGCTGAGATGGTGGTAGAAGCTGTCCTGCGCGCCGTCAAGACCGCAACGAGCCTGGGAGGCCTTCCC
>JAKEGQ010000060.1 GCA_022615475.1 Candidatus Methylomirabilota bacterium
CGCGGAGGTTCCGATCACGCGCAGCGGCGGGCATTACAGGGAACTTTGCATACCGTGCGGTTGAGCAGGGCCGGTAGTGCCGATGAGATCCACCTTCCCGGCACCGTTATCCTGCAGGTCCCGGAGCCATCTTCCCGGCCTCCCAACCACCCCATCCGGCCTCTCTCAGCCCGCCGCAGCCTCGGCGATCGCCGCGAGCGTCGCCTTGTAGTTCCACGGGAGCCACTCCCCGGGATTCGCCCTAACCCGATCGGCATGGCGCTGGAGTTCGGTGAGGTAGTCGAAAGGGTTGACCCCCGCGAGCTGGCAGGTGGCGATCAGGCTCATGTAGATATCGCCAACCCGCGCGCCGTTTCGGGTCTTGTAGAAGAGGCTGTTTTTCCTGTGGATGATGGCCTTCTTTAGGATTCTCTCGCACAAATTGTTCGAAAGCGGCGCCCCGGCGACGTAGAGAAAGCGCACGAGCTTCCTCCAGTGGTTTCGCATGTACCTAATCGCCTTCCCGAGGCCGGAGTTCGGCTCGATCCTCCGCTCCTTGATCTCCCTCCACGTCCAGAGCCGGAGCTTGGCCATCAGGGGTAGGCTCTCGCGCCGGTGAAGCTCGAGACGCTCCTGTGGGGACATCCCCTCCTTGCGAGCCGTGGCGTCGTTCTTGAAGACCTCGGCGAGCGTCTCGAGGACGAAGCGGCATTCCTCGGGGAAATCCGCCACCACGTCCACGACCTGCCGACGAGCATGCGACATGCAGTTCGAGAGGATGGTCTCGAACTCCTTTGGGACGTTGCGCGCGAGCGCATCGCACATCTGGATCGGCGCTTGAAGTCCGGCCTCGCGCTCGGCGAGCACCGTCGCGAGGTTCTCGCCTGCATGCTTCCAGCCCGTGAAGAACAGGGCGATCCGGATCCCCTCCTTCTCCGCGACGATGCCCGAGGTGAACATTCCGGTGCGATCCGACTCCTCCTCGAGTTGGGCCCGCTCTCGAGCGGCCTTCATGAGCTCGAGGATCTTCATCGTCGTGTCGTCGTTGTAGAGGATTTGGCCCTGCGCAGCTTGGCGGATCAGCTCAAGGAAGACGGGCAGAAAGATGGCCACGTGTTCCGCGGCAATGTCCCACTGGGTCGAGGCCGGAAGCGGGACCCCCAGGTTTGCCTGAAGCACATCGAGGCGGTTGAGGGGGAAGCCGGTCCCGTAGCGCAGGATCACCATCATGGAGACCGCCGTCGCGTCATACTTCTCCTCGCCGACGCCGTCAGGCGCCTTCGCGGTGAAGACGGTCAGGCAGAGACCGCAGCGAAGTCTCTCCAGCCTCCAGACTGCGCCGGAGATGGGCGGACCGCCCACGATGCGCACCAGCACCGCGGGATCCGCCAGCCTGTAGACCCTGCCCTCGCAGTTGGGGACCGGACAGGGATCGCCCGGCTTGAGCGATTCGTGGGGCACGTCAATCTGCCGGGCACCGACGTACTCATCGGCGCCGTTTCGGCCGTGGCCGGGGCGTTTGGCTTTGCCAACCTCCGCCGGCGAACCGTCGCCGGGATCGGCCGTCTGGTCCTGCGGCTTCCATTCCCCGTCCCCTCCTTCCTCTGGCGGTCCTGACTCGGGGTCCGGGGAGGCAACGGGATCTTCCGACCCCTCTGACGCGTCTTCATCGAGGACGTCGCGGATCTTCTCGCTCGTGGAACCGAAGAGGAGTTTCCTGAGGCGCCTGATCGTCGTTCGCTTGTCCTCGATCTCGCTGGTGAGGAAGGCGAGGGTCTCGATCGCCGCCGTGAGCTTGCGGTGCTCTTCCTCGCTCAAGTGGGCCTTGGCGCGCTCGATGATCCTGCGGATTTCATCCATTTCGACCTTCTCGACCGGCTTTGCTTTCGCCGTGGTGGTCATTGTAGACCTCCGATCAAGCTGCGAAAGCGCCGGGAGAGGGGAAGCCCCAGGATTTCCTTCACCGGCACCCGGGGACGCTTCGTCGGCGCGTTGTTGCCGCGGCCCGTGGTCCGCCCGAGCTTCACCCAGTTGGCCGCAAGATAGCAGGTCCCCCGGTTCCACGCAGGATCGACGAAGGTCTCGAGGTACCAGACGGGATGCCCGTACTTCCGCTCCCATTCCTTCGGTAACTCGCGCGCCATGCGGCCGAGGATGTGGCTCGCGAGGTGCGGCACCTTCACCCAGGGGAGGATGAGGAAGCGCGTGTTATAGGCGAGGAGGTGGATGTTCTTTCGGCGCGCTTCCGGCGACCAGCCGATGAAACGGTCCCGGGGCCCCAGGGGCCTGGGCGCCGAGGACCAGGCGAGGCAGGCGACCGGCCGGCCGCGGGCGTACACCAGGTACTTGAGGTGCTCGCCGACGGGCTGGACGTAGCCGAGATAATGGTGCTCCTCGATGAGGCCGTTGAAGATCGGCTCCTCCTTGGTACGCCGTACGAGGCGAAACTCGAGGGGCCGGATCGCCGCGAGCGTCCCCTCGACGGGGGTCTGGTCGATGGTCACCCGCTGCGGCCTCCTGCGGACGACGAAGGGATTGGTACTAACCCGAAGTTCGATGGTTCAAAAGGGATTAAGTTTCTGAAAATTAAAGGGTTAGCATGCCCCACTCGCGCGCCGCACTGCCTACATCTTCATTTTCCCGACAGAAACTCCCAAGAGATCGAAAGCTTTCTGCTGTAGCGGCGTAGGGGTCGAGTACTGGATGAAGGCGGGTGCCTCCGGAACCTTCGCCTGGACGTAGTTCTTTGTCAGGGTGGCCAGATCTTTGAGTAAGGTCTGGAAGCTATGAACCGGAAAGCCGTCCTCGGTCCGCTTTGTCGCGGCCTTCTCTTCGGCCTTCGGTGAACGCTGAGCCGGAGCGACAATGGAATCACGCTGCTTCTCAGCCGTTTCCTTGTCATCATCCACGAAGAGAATTGGCGCCAACATCTGAAGCATATGCCACTCGACATAGAGACTGAGCATGCAAATGAAGGCATGAGATCGTACGCGATCTGGTACGTGATGAAAGATCGGACGAATCTTTAGGTCGACCGTCTTCAAGCATCGAAACGCTCTCTCCACTGTAGAAAGGCGCTTGTAGGTGGCGACGGTCTTTTCAGCGTTGAGGAGATCCTTGTGGACGCTGGAGCGAATCACGTAGAAGCCATCAAGGGCGGCTTCGGCTTGGATCTTTTCGGTCTTGCGATTGTATCGAAGAGATCTTG
The DNA here is from genome assembly GCA_022615475.1 of Candidatus Methylomirabilota bacterium. Lineage (GTDB taxonomy): Bacteria > Methylomirabilota > Methylomirabilia > Methylomirabilales > CSP1-5 > CSP1-5. The sequence continues at coordinate 3,188 of JAKEGQ010000060.1, forward strand.
TGGTGATTTTTACCTCAAAATGTTTCTGTACCTTGTATCGCCCGATGTCTCTACCAACCCGAAGTGCTATCTGATCTTTCCCCCGGAGGGGATTATTCCGCCGTTTTGTGGCCGCCTGGATCTTTGCCAAGCACCGCTCCGTAGCCGCCAGGAGTTCTTCACGCTTCCGCGCTCGATCTTCAGCCAGAAGTGGATTCCGGCAAACGACGAGTCTTTCTCCTGGGTAATCGGGATGAGTGATCTCCGCCAGATCCCGTTCATCGAAGAAAGACATCTGAATCGCGCCAGCCTTGAGGAGTTTGGCAATGGCTGGGGACCGTAGAGCGGTGATCCAATCAAGACCTTCTACGCCTTTGATGTCCTCGCGCAGCCTGGCTTCAGTGATCATGCCACGGTCGCCAACGAGGATCACCCTCTCGATCGAGAAGCGCTCTTTGATCTTTTTAACCTGCGCCGCCAAGGTCTTCGGGTCGCCGGTATTACCAGGAAATACCTCGATCGCACAGGGGCAACCGTCAATGTTTGTGAGGAGCCCGACGACGATCTGAAGCTTGTCCTTCTTGCCGTCGCGGTTGTGGCCAAGCTTGGCCAGCGGGCAGGTCCTGCCTTCGAAGTACACCGAGGTCACATCGTACAGTACCAGTGTGTTGGCGCCGGACAAGTGCCTCTTTGCAAGTGCATTTTCGATCCGTTCCTGGGACTGAAGAACCCAGTCCATGGCCCGGTAGAGTTCATTTTCGTTCACCAAGGCAACATCGAGTTCCTCGCCCAGGCTGCTGAAGGCGGTATCCTCTGTGAGCCCCCGGGCTGTGGCCAGCTTTGACCGCGGCTCGATGATGCGCGAAACAATCATGGCAACAGTAAGTGAACGTTCACGGGAAACTTCGCGGTCGAGGAGCCTCTCGATGTCAAATTTTCGAAGGATACCGAGGACCGAGGCCACGTGCCCATGAGGGAGGCTGCGCTTGATCTCAAAGACATCCTCGGGGGAGACGAGAGTGTCACCTTGCAGCACTCGACGAAGGCTGTCGATCTTTTCCTTCGGCCAATGGGAGATGTTGGAGAGGGTCTTGGTCTTTACCTTTTTCCCATCGCGGTAGCTCTCCCGCAGGAGGATAGCAGGCGGGGAGGAGCGATTGGGGACGGTGGCGATGTACATGCGCACATTATCTGCGATTAGCCTTTATTGTCAATGGTTTTCCTTGATTTTTACATGCCTACATTACCCTGGCCAGAATTGATCCTATTTTCAGGCCTCACCGTCAGTTATGCCCCGCAGCCCCCTGTCTTTCTGATGAACTTCGGGTTAAGGATGGCGCTCATGGCGTCCACGACCTTCTTGGGACTGTACTGCCGGATGGCCTCCCATGCCTTGGGGGGATTGCTGAGGGCGATCCGGGGGATGGCCAGGTCCCGGCGATCGTCCATCAGCATGATGATCGCCGGCACGGCCTTCGGCCCCAGCTCTTCGAGCTGGCGGAAGGCATCCATCTGAGTTTCCTTGCGGGTGGTGGCATCGATCAGGTCCTTGACCTGGCCGTCAAGCGGCTCGTTCTCGAGAGGCGCGAGCTCCTGGAA
>JAKEGQ010000061.1 GCA_022615475.1 Candidatus Methylomirabilota bacterium
GCCATCCCGAAGGACGGACCCTCGGCCGGGATCACCATGGCGACCGCGTTAGTCTCCACCCTGACCCGGGTTCCGGTGAAGAGGAGCGTGGCCATGACGGGCGAGGTGACGTTGCGGGGGAAGATCTTGCCGGTCGGCGGGATCAAGGAGAAGGTTCTGGCCGCCCGCCGTGGCGGCATCACCACCGTGCTTCTCCCGCTGAAAAACGACAAGGATGTCAAGGAGCTGCCGAAGACGATCCGCCGCGGGATGCACTTTGTCTTTGTGGAATACATGGATGAGGTCCTCGCGGCGGCCCTCGTCAGGCCGGTCAAGGACAAAGGGCCGGTCGGGATCGCCCCGGCGAAACGGCCGACCCCGGCCATGACGGTCCACTAACGTAAACGCACGACGTGCGTTTACGTTAGAGCAATGGAGCGGCGGTTCGACCATGCTCACCGCCCTGAGCCTGTCGAAGGGTGGAACAATGGAGCAATGACGTAATAGGGTCAAGGTGCTCCATTGTGGTTCGACAGGCTCACCACCCCGAGGACGATCGAGGGGCGGTCCAATGATCTAATGCTCCATTGTCACAAGATGAAGTGCGTTTGTAATAGCGTCGTTCCAGATCCATAGATGGAATAGATCGGAGGTGTCCGGTTTGCCGGAAAACGAATGGGTCCGGATCATCCCCCTTGGTGGCCTCGGGGAGATCGGGATGAACATGTTCGTCATCGAGACGATGGATGATATGGTCGTCATCGATGCCGGGCTGATGTTCCCCGAGGAGGAGATGCTGGGGATTGATCTGGTGATCCCGGACTTCAGCTACCTGCTGGAGCACCGCGAGAAGGTTCGCGGACTCATCCTCACCCACGGCCACGAGGACCACACCGGATCGCTCCCCTTCCTGCTCAAGGAGCTCCCCATCCCCGTCTTCGGGACCCCCCTCTCCCTTGCCCTCGCGGCCGAGAAGATCCGAGAGCAGGGCCTTGACGCCGACCTGCGCCAGGTCGCGCCGCGGGAGCCCTTCCGCTTGGGCGGCCTGCGAGCGGAGTGCATGCGGGTCTGCCACAGCATCCCCGACGGGGTGGGGGTAGCCCTGGAGACGCCGGCAGGCCTCATCATCCACGCCGGAGATTTCAAGTTTGATCCCACCCCGGTGGATGGGAAGCTCACCGACTATCACAAATTCGCCGAACTGGGGGATCGGGGGGTGTTGGTGCTGCTCTCCGATTCGACCAATGCCCTTCGGCCTGGCTTCACGCCCTCGGAGCGGACGGTGGGGCAGGCCCTGGAGGAGATCTTTCGAGTGGCCAGGCGGAGGATCATCGTCGCGTGCTTTGCCAGCCACATCCATCGCATCCAGCAGGTCCTGGACGTCGCCGCCGGGGTGGGGAGAAAGGTGGCCGTCCACGGCAAGAGCATGATCGCCAACACCCGGATCGCGGCCGACATGGGGTATCTGAGGATCCCGTCCGGCGTCCTGGTGCGGCTCGACGAGCTCAGGAACCTGTCCCCGGCCGAGACGGTGATCATCGCGACCGGGTCCCAGGGCGAGCCCCTCTCCGCCATTGCACGGATCGCGGCGGGGGAGCATAAGCAGATTGAAATCACCCCCGGAGACACCGTGATCTTCTCCGCCAGGGTCATCCCCGGAAACGAGCGATCGATTGCGCGGACCATCAATCAGCTCCTCAGGCGGGGGGCAGAGGTAGTCACGGAGGAGCTCGCTCCCGTTCATGTGTCGGGTCACCCGTGTCAAGAGGAGCTCAAGCTGATGCTGAACCTCACCCGCCCAAAGTTCTTTGTCCCGATCCACGGCGAGTATCACCACCGCCACCACCATGCGCGCCTCGCGGCGGCGGTCGGGGTTGACCCGGAGCACATCTATCTGGCCGAGAACGGGGACATCCTCGAGTTTACTCCCCACAAGGGAGGGATCGTCGGCAAGGTCGCCGGGGGTCGAGTCTTTGTGGATGGGAAGGGCGTCGGGGATGTGGGAGATGCCGTTCTGCGGGAGCGACAGCATCTGGCGAGGGATGGGATGGTGGTGGTCGTGGTGGGGCTGCATCGGGAGACGGGGGCCGTGATGGCCGGTCCGGAGATCATTGCTCGAGGGTTCGTGCACCTTCAAGATCAGGACGCCCTCTTTGACGCGGCCAGACGGGTGGTGAGCGAGGCGCTGAGAGGGGGTGCGGAGGAGGAACGTGGGGATGTGGCCCTGCTGAAGGAGAACGTAAAGGTGGCGCTCAGAAGGTTCATTCAGAAAACCTTTGATCGCCGTCCGATGATCCTGCCGGTCATCGTGGAGATGGAGGGGGAGCCCGCTGCCTAATGGCCATTCTTGGAGGGACCGGCGCAGGTGTGCTAGGCTTATGGCCATGACTGTGTTGGGAGACGGTCACCGGTGAATCGTCCGCGAGGGGTTATGAGGCTCGCCGCGGTCTTGTCCACGGTCTTTCGCCATCCGAAGGCGAGAGAGGTCATCGGCCTTCTTGTGACGGCCTCTGCCCTCCTGTTGCTGGTCAGCCTGGTCTCCTTCAGTCCGCACGATCCTTCCTTTTTCCACTATGTCTCCCGCGAGGAGGATCCGCGGAACTTCGGCGGTTTGGTGGGAGCCCACGTGGCCGGAGATCTCCTGGGAGTTGTGGGGGTGGCCGCGTTCCTGTTCCCGCCCGCCCTCTTCTGGCTTGGCTTTACCCTCATCGTTGGGGGGAACCGGCAGCCGCGGGCCGTCGAGGTCGTCGGCTTCTTCTCTCTCCTCGTCTCCACCTGCCTCCTGTTCAGCCTGCTCCAGTACCAGGGAATCTTCACCTCGTTTCAAGGGGGGCAGCCCGGTGGATTCCTGGGTGCGCTCCTCTTCCACGTGCTGCGTCCTGCCCTGGGTCCCTTCGGTCCGTACTTGGCGACCCTGACCGGGATGCTCCTCTGTGTGATCCTGATCTCGCAAGGCTCCTTTGTCGGGCTCATCCGCTCTCTCCGGGAAATCGTGGCGTGGCTGGGTTCGGGTTTCGTCAGGCTTCTCCAGTCTGTCCGGAGAGTGATCCCGACAGCACCCTCGCCGGAGGTCCAGGTCGGCCGAAGTCACAGACCACGCCGCGAGCGCCCGCGCCGGATCGGCCCGCTGGAGGCCCCCCCCGATGGTGGCGGGGAGGCACCGGGGACGACTCGGCGGGTCGCGCGGGAGACAGGGGAACATGCGCTGCCCCCCCTCTCCCTACTCGACGCCTCGGCCCCCCCCTCTGCCCGACCCCTGGATCACGAGCGGGAGGAGAACAAGAAAATCCTCGAGAAGACCCTGCACGATTTTGGGGTTGAAGGCCGCGTGAGCGAGACCCAATCGGGACCGGTGATCACCCGCTACGAGATTGAGCCCGCGCCCGGGATCAAGGTCAACCGGATCGTGAGCTTGGCGGACGACCTGGCCCTCAGCCTCAAGGCCTTGAGCGTTCGCATCGTTGCTCCGGTCCCCGGCAAGGCTGCGGTCGGGGTGGAGATTCCCAACAGGAATCGCGCGGTCGTTCCCCTCAGGGATGTCCTCGCCTCCGAGGCATTCGAAAAATGCCGGTCGCCGTTGCCGATCGTGCTGGGCAAAGATACGGCAGGCGATCCCTATGTGGCGGATCTCCAGCAGATGCCGCATCTGCTGATTGCGGGAGCCACCGGCAGCGGCAAGAGTGTCTGTATCCACAGCATCATTCTCGGTTTGCTCTACCGTTCCGCGCCGGAGGTGGTGCGGCTGCTGCTGATCGATCCCAAACGGGTCGAACTCTCCGTCTACAACAATATTCCCCATCTGGTCGACGATCCGTTAGTGGTCGAGACGAACGGAGGGGACAAGGCATGGCAGGTCATCACGGACGCCCGGCAGGCCGCCAAATGTCTGCAGATGGTCGTGAAGCACATGGAGGCGCGGTATAAGCTCTTCGCGGAGGTCGGGGCGCGCTCGCTCGAGGCCTACAACACGGCGCGGTCTCCCGAGAAGCCCCGCCTCGCGCATCTGGTGGTGGTCATCGATGAGCTCGCGGATCTGATCTTCTCGGAATCGTCGTTGGTGGAAAATAGCATCGCCCGGTTGGCCCAGATGGCGCGGGCGGTGGGGATCCATCTCGTGGTGGCGACCCAGCGGCCGTCCGTAGACGTGATCACGGGCGTCATCAAGGCCAATTTCCCAGCCAGGATTTCGTTTCAGGTCTCCTCGAAGGTCGATTCGCGGACGATCCTCGACACGAACGGCGCGGAGCAACTGCTGGGTGGCGGTGATATGCTCTTCCTGCCTCCGGTGAGCTCGAAGCCGACCCGGATTCACGGGTGCTACGTGTCGGATCAGGAGATCGCCCGCGTGGTCGAATCGTTGAAGGCGAAGAATGCCTTCGAACCCTTTCCCTGGGCGCTCCAGGTTGCTGAGGACCCGGAGAGTGACGGCGGGGAGATCGCTGATCAAGACGAAAGCCTCTATCGCGAGGCCGAGCGAATTGTGCGCCAGACAGGACAGCCGTCGATCTCGCTGCTCCAGAGGCGACTCCGGATTGGCTTTAACAGGGCGGGCCGCATGATTGACCGCATGGAACGCGAGGGGATCGTCAGTCATCCCGATCCGAGAGGACACCGGGTGGTCCTCAGGCCGTGGGCGCCCGGGGTGTGAAGACGGTGACCCCGAGCGCCGTGAAAAGTGGTCGATGGTTTCTCGCGTTAGGTCTCCTGGCCGTTGGATTGACCCCTCAAGGGCAGGGGGTCGTCGAGCGGATAGAGGGCTTCTATGAAGGGACCACGGCGCTGAAGGGTCAGTTTGCACAACGGGTCGAGTTGGCGATGGGACAGGTGGAGGAGGCCCGGGGGGCCTTCTACCTCAAGCGCCCTGGCATGATGCGTTGGGAATATGAACGGCCCGAGCGGCGCTTGTTGGTGACCAACGGGAGCACCCTGTGGGCTTACACCCCTATGGATCGGCAGGTCATCGTCCAGGATCTGAAAACAGCGGTCAGCTCCATTCCCTTTGACTTCCTGGTGGGGGCGGCACGGTTGACCGACCTGTTCGTGCTGCGCCAGGTCAATCTTCAGGGGGATGCGTACCGCCTGGTTCTGGTTCCGCGGCGGCCCGATCCGCACCTCAAGCAGATGGAGATGGAGGTCGATGAGGCCACCCTGTACATCCGGTCCCTGACCATCCAGGACCCCTATGATAATCGGACGGTCATGCGCTTCTCTCATCTCGAGGTGAAGAGCGACCTCCCGGCCGATCTCTTCTCCTTTGTCCCGCCACCCGGTGTCAAGGTTCTCCGGGGAGAGGAGCTTTTTCCCCGCTAAAGCTTTGCCAGAGAGGCGATACGCAGAACGGGGGCAACAAATCCACTGGTGTCTGGGCATGGTCTTTGCAAACCGCCAGGCAAGGCCTGCCGCGCCTTCCCCAGAGGGCTCGATGACATGGAAATGAGGAATCGACAGATGTGGCAGGCTCTCGACGAGGCGGACCAGAGATTACATTCATCTATTGAGTGAGTCCCTGAAGGATATGGAGCAGCACGGGAAATCCAGAAGACCCCTGGACGCCTCGCAAGAGAAGCAGAAACGTGCGGACCGTCCCGGCATCCGGGAGCTGAGCCTCTTGAACGCCGTTGCCGAAGCCGTCGGCCGGTCGCTGAACCAGGAAGAGGTGCTCCGGGCGGCCCTGGAGAAGATCGCAGAGTTGAAGGAGGTGCGCTCCGCCTATATCCTCCTGAGAGATCTCGAGGAAGGGGGGATGAAGATCGTCGGAGACGAGGCAGCCGCCGACCGGGGGGCGACACCGACCGCTGTCGAGGCGGAGGTCCTTCAGGAAGGTGTCCCCCGCTGCTACCCCGATGTCTCGCACGCCCCCGAGCTCGCCGGGATACCCATCCCTGCGGGGGCCGGCTCCTTGCTCATCATTCCTCTCCCGGGCACCGTGCGGATCGCGGGGGTCTTGGGGGTCTTCAGTCGCCTCCCCGCCCGGTTCGACGAGGCCACGGTGCGCCTCTTCACCGCCGTGGGCCACCATCTCACCAGGGCATTGACCAACGCCGCGCTCTACACCAGCCTGAGGCGGCAGCTGAGCCAGACCCAAGGCCTTTCCCCGATACGAACCCCGGTGGTCTCTGCCTCGGTAAGAGATCAGGGCATGTGGGGCATCATCAAGCGGTTCCTTGAGACGATCCAGGTGGATCGGTGCGCCATCACCCTCGCGGCACCGGGAGACGCGACAGCCCGCCTGATCGCCGGGTATGACCAGCCGAAAGAGAATCCCTGGGTTCAAGGGATCAACTTGTCCTTGGACCGGTACCCGGAGATCCGCCGCGTCCTCGAGACGCGGCAGCCCCTCGTCGTCCCGGACGTGGCGGCGGAACCGATGCTTGCCGATATCCGTGACCTTCTCCTCTCTATCCCGATCCGTTCGATGCTGGTGGTCCCGCTCATCAAGCAGAATCAGTGCATCGGGGTGGTGAGCCTGAGCAGTCGGGGGCCGGTGCGGGCCTTCACGCGGGACGAGATCGAATTCTGCCAAACCTTGGCCAACCAGGCAGCCCTCACCATCGAGAAGAGCGCCCTCTTTCAGGAGATCCAGGAGCGGGCCAATAAACTCCAAGCCCTCATCCAGCTGACGAAGTTGATGACCGCTTCCCTGAACCTCCATGAGGTTTACGAGTTCGCGGTGAAGGCCGCGGCGGAGTTTCTCGAGGTCCCCGGCGTCTGGCTGTTGGTGGCAGACGAGGAGGCACGCGAGTTCAAGGTGGAGGCCAGTCACGGCCTGCAGGAGTTTGCCGGATTGATGGGGGACCGGATCCCGTACAGCAGTGGAGTCGCTGGAAGAATCCTCGAGCGGGGAGAGCCCCAGTACATCGCCGACGTGAGGCAGGAATCGCGTTGGCCGAACAGGCGTTTCTTGGATCAGGCGGGCATCATCTCCTTCGCGGCCATTCCCCTGTTGAGCGACGGCCGTGTCCTGGGAATCATCGCCATCTTCACGCGCCAGCGCCGCCTCTTCAGCCCGGATGAACGGGCGTTGATGAGCGCCTTTGCCAGCCAGGCGGTCATCGCCATTGCCAACGCCAGGGCGTACCAGCAGATCCAGCGGTACGCGTCGACGGTGGCGGAGCTGTACGAGGCCGCCACGCAGGTCAGCGGGTCCCTGGACCTGGACGAGACGCTCCAGAAGATCGCTCGGGGCGCGGCGGCTTCGACCGATGCTGCCTCCAGCACGATCGTCCTGTTCGACGAGTGGGGCGAGGTCACCCACGTGGTTGACTGGGAGGTGGGGGAGATCGAGGTGCGGAAGTCGGGTGTCTCGCGCCAAGTCTGGGAGACCGGCCGGCCGGTCGTCCTTCCCGATTTCGCGATGGTCCCGGCAGGCACGGTGAATCCCCGACTGCTGGCGCTCGGGCGGCGGGCGGCGGTCTGTCTCCCCCTGCAGGTGCGGGAGCGGGTCCGCGGCGTCATGTGGGTGCATTACAATGAGCCCCGCCGGGTCGCCGAAGAGGATCTCCACCTCCTCGCCTCTTTCGCCAACCAGGCGGCCATTGCCATCGAGAACGCTCGCCTGTTTGCGGAGACGCGGCGGCTTGCCAACACCGATGCCTTGACGGGACTCTACAATCACCGCTACTTCTATCATCTCCTCGATGCGGAGATGAAGCGGGCTCGCCGCTACGGCCGCGCCCTTTCCCTGATCATGATCGATATCGATCACTTCAAACAGTACAATGACCGCTACGGCCATCTGGCGGGCGATGAGGCCTTGCGCTGCCTGGCCCAGATCCTCCGGAAGAATTCCCGCCGGGTGGATTCGGCTGCGCGTTACGGCGGAGAGGAGTTTGCCATCATCCTGCCGGAGACCGACCTCAGCCAGGCCGGGGTGCAGGCCGAACGCATGCGCACGGCGGCCTTGGAACAGCAGTGGCCTGAAGGTCGTCTCACGATCAGTGCCGGGGCGGCTACCCTCACGCCGACGATGTCCAAGGTAGAAGACCTGGTCCGGGAGGCGGATCGAGCCCTCTATCAAGCCAAGGCAGCCGGCCGGAACCAGGTGTGCCTCAGCCCGCCCGATTCCCCGTGACCCCGTTGACAGGCTCGACCCCGGGGTCTACTCTCACACCGTGAGCACCCATCCCTTTTCCCACAAGCTCGTGGTAGCGATCGCAACCGGGGGCTACGTGGGCACCGTGTCCCGGGTCCCGGGAACGCTTGGGAGCCTCCTTGGGCTGGTGCTTCTCTGGCCCTTGGGACCCGGGTTGGCCCAGGCCCTGGTGACCATTTTCCTCATCGGGGCCGGGATCGCGATTGCCGGTCGGGCGGCGCGGATCATGGGGGTTCAGGATCCCCCAGCCGTCGTTATCGATGAGATCGCCGGCATCGCGGTGGCGACCGCCCTCCTTCCCCCGCACTTGCTGGAGCGCACCGTGGCCTTCGTCCTCTTTCGTCTCTTCGATGTCACCAAGCCCTTCCCCGCTCAGCAGGCGGAGCGTCTTTCGGGAGGGCTGGGGATCGTCGCCGATGATCTGGTGGCCGGCGTCTATGCCAACCTCGTTGTCCAGCTGTGGCTCAACTTCTCATGAAGGCCAGAAATGCAGAGATCGTCGGCATCGGGACCGAGCTCCTCCAAGGGGCGCTGGAGGACACCAACGGTCGCTTTCTCGCGGAGGCACTCCACGGAATCGGCATCGAGGTCGTCTATCGGACGACGGTCGGGGACGACCGGTGGCGGATCCGTGAGGTGCTGCGACAGGCCCTCGATCGCGCGGCCGTCGTCGTGGCGACCGGCGGACTCGGCCCGACCGAGGACGATCGCACCCTCGATGCGCTGGCGGATGTCACCGGCAGGCCCTTGATTCTCCACGGGGAGACCCTGAAATGGATCGAGGAGCGATTCGCCCGCCGGCGTGTCACAATGCCCCAGTCCGTCAGGCGTCAGGCCCTGGTCCCGAAGGGCGCCCTCGTCCTGCCGAACCGGCACGGGACGGCCCCGGGCCTGGTGTGGCAGAAGCGCGGGCGCCTCCTCGTCGTCCTGCCCGGCCCGCCGCGCGAGGTGCGGCCACTCTTCACCGAACAGGTCTTGCCGATCCTCCTGAAGGGGACGGGGCGCGGCCGCCGGATTCGCACGCGGACCATCAAGGTCTGTGGGCTCTTTGAATCGCAAGTGGAAGAGCGGATCATCGATCTGCTCCGCGCCGAACCTGGGACCGTCGGCCTTCTCGCGCGTGCGGGGGAAGTCCATGTGCGGGTCACCGCATCCGGAACAGCCGGACGGGTCGGGTCACAGCTCGACGCATGGGAGCGAAAACTTCGAGACCGGTTGGGCGATGCGGTCTTTGGGGTCGATGACGAACGTCTGGAGGAGGTGGTGGGGCGCCTGCTCCGCCTCCAGGGGAAAACCGTGGCGGTGGCCGAGTCCTGCACCGGCGGTCTCGTCGTCCATCGGATCACCAACGTCCCCGGCAGCTCCGAGTATTTCGAGCGAGGGATCGTCGCATATAGCAACCGCGCCAAGGAGGAGCTGCTCCAGGTGCCCTCCTCTCTCATCGAGCAGCATGGGGCGGTGAGTCCGGAGGTGGCATGCGCCATGGCGGCCGGGGTTCGCCGTCTCGCCAAGACCGATCTCGGCGTGGCGGTGACCGGGATCGCCGGTCCAGGGGGCGGCACCGAAGCCAAGCCGGTGGGGCTCACCTACATTGCCCTCGCCGATCGGCAGGGAGAGGAATGGTACGAGCACCGGTTCCGGTTCGCCCGGGAGGAGAACAAGCTGTGGGGCTCGCAGATGGCCCTGGAAGCGGTGCGCCGCTCCCTGCTCAAGACGACCGGAAAGAAATAAGACGTTCGGCGCCGCTTCGCATGCAGCCACCATGAGACTGTTTATCGCCATTATCGTGGATCCCGCCCTCCAGGCTCCCCTGGCAGCGGTCCAGGCAAAGCTCAAGATGACGGCGGCGCCGGTGAGCTGGGTCAAGACAGAGAACCTCCATTTCACCCTCAAGTTCCTGGGAGAAGTCCCTGAGGCCCGCCTGCCCGCCCTCCAGGAAGCCTTTCGGTCGTCCATGGCGGGTATAGGCCGCTTCATCCTGTCGCTCGCAGGTCTCGGGACCTTTCCGCCAAGGGGAAGACCTCGGGTGGTCTGGGTCGGGGTGGAGCAAGGGGTCAATGAGATGAGGACGCTTCAGGGGCGAATCGACGAGACCCTGCTTCCCCTCGGCTTCGCGCGGGAGACGCGGCCCCTTCAGCCCCATCTCACCCTGGGTCGCGTCAGAGACGTCGGGCGCCTCGATGCCCTGCTCACAGTTCTCCAAGGGACGGAGATCGGGCAAGTGGGACAGATGGACGTCCGGTGTGTGGACCTCATGCGAAGTGAGCTGCACCCGGCAGGGTCCGTCTACACGCGGGTCGAGTCGGTACCATTGTCGGAGGA
>JAKEGQ010000285.1 GCA_022615475.1 Candidatus Methylomirabilota bacterium
CTGCGGCGGATGTCGAAGGGGCCGGTGGAGGTCGTAGGGGCCACGCAGAGCGAGGTGCTCGAGGCCCTGGACCGCGCCTACGGCTCCGGGGTGGGCGCGGCGTGGAATGAGGTGGTGGAGCACAGCCTCCGCCACGTCGTGGGGCGGCGCGGCGCCGGGGGCGCCGAGGCCGACGTGGCGCAGGAACCGCCGGTCATCCGTTTGGTGGAATCCCTGCTCACCCGCGGGATTCAAGAAGGGGCGACCGATATCCACATCGAGCCGGAGGAACGGTTGGTCCGCAACCGTTTTCGGGTGGACGGCGTGCTCCGCCAGGGGCCCGATGTCCCCAAGGAGCTCCAGATGGCGGTCATCGCGCGGCTCAAGGTCATGGCCAATCTGGATATCGCCGAGAACCGCCTCCCGCAGGATGGGCGGATAGATTTTCAATTCGGCGGTCGGCAGGTGGACATCCGCGTCTCGACCTTCCCGACCATCCGGGGCGAGAACCTGGTCCTCCGCGTCCTGGATCGGGCGAAGCTCGTCCTGGGGCTCGAGCAGCTCGGCTTCACGCCGGATCATCTCACCTTCTTCAGACGGGTCTTGCAGAGCCCGAACGGGATCATCCTGGTCACCGGCCCGACCGGCAGCGGAAAGACCACCACGTTGTACTCGGCCATGTCATATCTCAACGCCGAGGAGCGGAATATCATCACCATCGAGGATCCGGTGGAGTACGAGATCCAGGGAGTCCGACAGTCACAGGTCAACATCAAAGCGGGACTCACCTTCGCCAACGGCCTCCGCCACATCCTGCGTCAGGATCCAGATGTGATCATGGTGGGAGAGATGCGGGATGACGAGACGGTCGACGTCGCGATCCGGGCCGCCCTCACCGGGCACCTGGTCTTCAGCACGCTCCACACCAATGACGCCGCGGGCGCGATCCCCCGCCTCACCGACATGGGAGTGGCTCCGTTCCTGCTCGCCTCGGCCATCCTCCTGGTGGTGAGCCAGCGGCTGGTGCGGAGCATCTGCAACAGCTGCAAGGAGGAGGCGGAAGCCGATCCGGCGCTGCTCAGGCGCCTGGGGCTCCAGACCGATGGCGGGGATCAGCTCAAGTTCTATCGCGGGAAGGGCTGCGACAAGTGCGGGCATACCGGCTACCGGGGCCGCATCGGGATCTTTGAACTTTTGCGGGTCGGCCCGGAGATGACTCCCCTAATCTTGGAAAAAGCGGATAGCGGCAGCATTCAACGGGCGGCGCGGGCCCAGGGGATGCGGACGATGCTCGAGGACGGGATTCGGAAGGCCCTCCGGGGAACCACCACGCTGGAAGAGGTGGCCCGAGAGGCCCTGATGAATTAGTGGTGAGTTGGAACGACATTAGGAGATGCCGTGCCGGACTTCGCTTACAAGGCGTGCGATGAACAGGGGGAAAAGGTGAAGGGGGTTCTGGCCGCCCAGGACGAAGAACACCTGGCCGATCTCCTCTCGGCGCAGGGGCTCTACCTGCTCAGGAGCGCCAAGCCCCGGCGTCTCACCCAGCACCCCTGGTTTCAGCGACCCGTCCGTCGGCGGGATCTCGTCCTGCTCTTTGTCCATCTCGCGACCGCGCTGACCGGCGGGATCTCGCTGCTCGAGGCCCTCCGGACCTATGCCGACGAGAGTGGCCACGAGCGCCTCCGGACCGTCGCCCGGGGCATCGCCAATGAGATCCTGGCCGGGACGAGCTTCTCCGATGCCATGGCCGGATATCCCGCGGTCTTCGCCCCGGTCTTTGTGAGCATGGTGCGCGCGGGGGAGACGACCGGACACTTGGACAAGGTGCTCCAGGATCTGGTGAGCTTCCTCGAGTGGCAGGAGGCGCTGGCCGGGACCGTCAAGCAGGCGCTCACGTATCCGATCGTGCTCCTCGGCGCCCTCGTGGGGCTCATCACGCTCCTCGTAGGCTATGTCTTTCCCCAGCTCCTCCCCGTCTTTCAGAAGGTGCGGATGGAGCTGCCCCTCCCCACGAGGCTCCTGATCGCCGTGAGCACTGCCCTGCGCCAGTACTGGTTCCTTGGCCTCCTCCTCATCGTCGGGGTGGTGACCGCGATGATCCTCTATATCCGGACACCGCTCGGGAGACTGCAATTCGACCGCTGGCTGCTCCGCACGCCGGTGGTCGGCGGGATCGCCCGCCGCATCGCCCTCTCACGCTTCGCCCGATACCTCTCGGTGCTGTATATGGCCGGTGTGGAGTTCATCCAGTCGCTCCAGGTCGTAGAACGGCTGGTCGGGAACCGGGTCATCGAGTTCGCGGTCAGAGAGGCCCGCGAGGAGGTCATCGCCGGCAGTCTCCTCTCGGCCGCTCTGAAGCGGACGGGGGCGGTGCCCAGCCTGGTGGTCCAGATGGTGGCGACGGGCGAGACCACCGGGAAAATGGACGAAACCCTACAGAAGGTGTCGCAGTACTACGATCGGGAGGTCCAGGAAAGTGTTAAGCGGGCGACCGCCCTCATCGAGCCGGCGGCGATTATCGTGATGGCCGGCATGGTCCTCTTCGTGGCCCTGTCGATCTTCCTCCCCCTGTGGGGGATGATCGGCCAGATCAGCCGGAGGTAGGATGCGGATGATGAGGGAAAAGGGGCTCAGCCTGATCGAGGTCATCATCATCCTGGCCGTCCTGGTGGTCCTGATCGCGCTGCTGGTCCCCTCGACGGTCCAGATCCTCACTGCTGCCCGGCGCGATGTCACCCTCGACGAGATGGAGAACCTGGAAAGGGCGATGATCGGCGATCCGAATCTCAAGACATCCGGCGTCCGTTCCAGTTTCGGCTATCTA
>JAKEGQ010000062.1 GCA_022615475.1 Candidatus Methylomirabilota bacterium
ATCAAGCCGGTATTGCCGGGTTCGGTCGACGCGCGAGATAAATTCTAGAAGGGGAGGGTATCACCGCCTTACTACAGGTGTTCGTAGTCTGGCCCTCCGGTAGCGTCGCCACTGGCGGGGCCGGGTTTCATCAGAAGTCCCCGTCCTTCACGTACGGGTGGCTCCAGAGCGTCACTTGAAGGATACAGGACTTGACCCACGCGGCATACATCTTCTGAACGTCCTCCGCCGAATGACCCTTCTTGGCGAGGAAAGGCTTGAGCGTGAACGTTATCGGGAAGACGAGCGCGACGAGGTAGCGGAACGGCACGATGTCGGTAGCGGCAACACCATCGGTTCGGTTCTTCTTGGTGCGGTGGTGGCGTAAGCCGATCTCGTGCTGGTAATCGAGCCATTTCTGGTCGTACTCGGCGCGTGCGGTGTCGAGGATCCACTGGCCGAACCGCTTGCGGACCGAGCCTAGGTACTCTCCGAGTGGCTTGCCGTCGCTCTTATCGGTGAACGAGGCGAGCAGATGAGGATTCGAGCCAACGAACCCGTACCAGACGTCAAGAATTTCCTCTACGTGGTCCTTGACGACATCATGCGAAAGGCGCAAATGCTTCACGTCTTCATCGCCAAAGAGAACACTCTTCTTCATGAGCTCGAAGTCGGCGAGCGTCACGGGAGAATGTGCGACTGCGTCGGTGCCGTGAGTGTATCCGGGAATTTTCATCGTCATATTCATGGGTTGTCTCCTTTCGTTTTGTGGAGGCTGGAGCATTCGCCTATCCAGGCTCCGTTAAAATATACGCAGCGGTTCGATCGATTTGTAGACGGCACTTTTCGGTAAGGTGATTACGCAATGGTTCAGAACATCTCCGTTGCCTCGATGGTCGAGAGCATCATCGGTTGTAAGTGGTCGGTCCGCCTCCTTCGGCTTCTCGCTGATCGCGTCAGCCGGCCCAGCGCGTTGCTTCGCGCTTGCCCAGGCCTGTCGGCGAAGGTGATGAATGAACGGTTGAAGAAGATGATCCGCTTCGGCATTGTACGGCGCACCGTGTTTGGCGAGAAGCCCCCGATCGAGGTGGAGTACGTGTTAACCCCCTTTGGCCGTCGCTTTATGGGGATTCTCGATGAGGTACATCGGCTCCAGGAGGCCATCGACAATGGAGCCATCCCAGGGAGCGGCGAGGTCCAGTAAGGAGGCGGCAGGCAGCGGTCGCCTAACCACCCAGACCACGATAGGGTTCAGGCTTGGATAAGTAAATGGGGGGATGGCGGGGCGCGAGGTGATTCCGCTCAATTGTGAGGAGTGGGGCGGGGACGGAAAAGGGGTCGGGAGACTTTTTGAGCCCCAAGAGGGGGATGAGGATGGTTTTGCTTGACAGGGGGTATGCCTATTGGACTACAAAGGAAGGGTCTCACAGCCGGTTGTAGTTTAGCTCGATTCACCAATGTGAGGGGATATGCTAGTCAAGAACCATATGGCAGCACTGATCCGTCCCGACTCCAGTCTCTGGAAGGCCTGGGAGCGCCGCACGCCCAGTCAAGGTCAGCGCCCGCTGACAAGGCAATCACTTGAACCACTAAGTCTCAAACTAGTTACAGTTGGTTTCGCGCTCGCACTGTCACTCGCCTGGGGATTAGCGAGCTCTCCTGACGCCATCGAGGCTCGTGAGGCCCCGGCTACAACGCTAGCCGATGTTGTCTCCGTGGATGTTACGGGTACGCCACGCTCATACACCCTATCCGTAGGAGTTAAGAGCCCTGATCAGGGGTGTCAACAATATGCCGATTGGTGGGAGGTGTTAACTGAGGAAGGAAAGTTAATCTATCGTCGCATTCTCACGCACAGCCATGTGGACGAACAGCCCTTTGTCCGCTCGGGTGGACCCGTGGCGATCGCCCCCGATCAGGTTGTGTGGGTGCGGGCGCATATGCATCCTGGAGGCTATGGAGGTACCGCCCTTAAAGGTTCCGTGCAAACCGGGTTCGCAAAAGCCGACCTCAATCCGCAGTTTGCCGTCGATCTGGCCAAGGCGCCGCCGCTTCCGCAGAGCTGTGCTTTCTGATAGGCCGCCCAAGGGCAGATGTCCTACGCCGCACGGTACACAATTTAGCCTTATGTCATCGCGAAACTAGTTCCACTCGCGGCGTCCATTAGCGCTCCTGGACGCATCATGAACACTGATTCACAAACTCAAGAGGAGAAACCCAATGGAATTATCCCGACGCGATATACTCAAGCTGACGGCCCTCGGGGCATTGGCGGCCACCGTGGGCCCTCGACTGACCAGACCCCAGTCCAGCGAGGGGGCTGAGATCGAGCAGAACGACCGCGTGTTTATCTGCAATGAAGACTCGAACACCTTGTCCGTTATCGATCCGCGCTCCAATACCGTGGAAACCTCGATCAACCTGACGAGCTTTGACGAAGATCCGCGGCCCCCGTTTCGGTATGTCACGGGTGGAGTCATCCCGACGCACGCGGCGATGGTTACCAAGCCGCTGTATCATGGGGCTATCTTGCTCCATGGCGCGGCACCTTCGCCGGATTCGCGGTTTCTGGCCGCAACAGGGCGGGGTACCAGTAACGTGTACCTGATCGATGCAGAAAAGAAGCGTGTGATTGGAAACGTTCCGAATCCGCAGGCCGGGCCTATGACCAATCCTGAACGGCTCACCAGCGGGATACTGGTCGGACGTGAACCGCATGAGCCGACCTTCACCCGCAACGGGAACGAGCTGTGGGTCACCGTTCGGGGCGAGGACCGGATCGCAATCCTCGACGTCAAGGCGGCCTTGAAGGAGGGCAGTGCCGGGGCCATACGCGCGTATGTCGAGACGGTGAACGGTCCGGCCCAGGTCTGGTTCTCCAGAGATGGAACCACGGCATTTGTCGTTTCACAAAAGACCTCGCATGTGGATGTTTTCTCTGTGAACCCGGACGCTCAAGGATGGAGCCGCCCGCAGCGGAAGACAAGGCTCGATATCAAGGCCCAGGACCCGTTCGGCTTTACGCCGTTTCAAAAAACGACACCCGATGGTAATGAGATCTGGTTTTCCCACAAGCTTGCGGACGGGGTGTCTGCGTGGGAAACTAGTGGCTCGCACCGCATGCTCGACCACGTTCCCGTCGGGGAACAGGCGCGGCCGAATCACATTGAATTCGTTGAAAATGCACGCGGCAAGGTGGTCTACGTGAGCCTCGCGCGGGTGGATGACGGGGGCCCTGGTGGGGTCGCGTCGAGCCAGATCGCAATCATTGACCGTGCGACGCCGCCCGGCAAGCGCCGCACGGTTGGCTCGTTCTTCACCCGCGGACGCGAGTCTCACGGGCTCTGGACTAACCCGTCCAATACCCTCCTGTACGTTGCCCATGAACAAGACGAGCTGCCTGGGACCCCCTCGGCGGGACAAACCGTCTGTGCCGCGTTTGACGTGTCGAACCCGGTGAAACCGGTCTTCCTGGCACAAATTCCCTTGGGCGACCTCGAGCTCCCCTCGGGCAAGTTGCGGAACAAGAAGAGCATCAACCTGGTGTATGTCCGCCCAGGCGCCCGGAGCCAGACCGGCTGATCGGGGTGACGCGGCAGCAGCCTCACTGGAGGGTGATCCTGGGCGCAGGGAGGATACCGGAATGCGAGGACGATTAGTACAATTACCCCTTCCGCTCACAATGTCACTTGCGTGCCTTTGGCTCGTGACAACGGCCCCTGCCCAGGACGTGGGACAGGGCCCGCCTGACCATGTGGGGAAGCAGCATTCAACGGCAGGTGTCCCCGCGTCGGGCAAGTTCACTGAATCCATGCACGCGAGCATGGTGAAAATGACGGAGGAAATGCACAGACTGGAAATGACGGGAAATCCCGATAGAGACTTCCTTGCAATGATGATTCTACACCATGAGGGTGCCGTCGAGATGGCTCGGCTCGTACTCGTGTATGGCAGCGATCCACTCGTGCGGCGCCTCGCGGAGGAGATCATCGCTTCCCAGCAAGCTGAGATTACCGCAATGCGGGCTCGGCTCGCCATCCTGCGTAAGGGTGGCGACATGGATCCCGGGGGGTTTCCGGCACTCCACGGCACACGGGGACCGGCCCCTGACACCTCGAAAAAGGTCACTCACTGATTTCCTTGGAGCCAATTTTTCATTTACGAAGTGCGGATTATCGCAAAGGACGGGGTTCGCTGAATCGGTGAATGAGGAGATGGCGAAACGCGAGATCGTTCCGTTCAGGTGCGAGGAGGGGGGCGGGGCATTCGCCGCG
>JAKEGQ010000286.1 GCA_022615475.1 Candidatus Methylomirabilota bacterium
ATGCGCTGGTATCGTTCCGCCTTTTTCGCCTGGCGGTGGAGAGAGGTGCGCTGCCGTTCGATCTCCTGCAGCACATCCTTGACCCGGAGCAGATTGTGCTCCGCGGCCTCGAGCCGACCCAGGGCGGTGTTCCGGTTCACCTTGTACGACATGGTTCCTGCCGCCTCCTCGAGGAGGGCCCGCCGGTCGGCTGGTTTTGCGTTGAGAAGGGATCCGATGGTTCCCTGCTGGATCAGGGCGTAGGGTTCCCGGCCGAGCCCGGTGTCGAGGAAGAGGCGGGTGATGTCCTTGAGGCGACAGGGATTCTGATTGAGGAGATACTCGCTCTCGCCAGAGCGATACAGCCGGCGGGCGATGGTCACTTCGTCATAGGGGACCGCGAGTCGGCCTTGGACATTCGACAGGGTGAGGGAAACTTCAGCCATGCCGACCGGTTTCCGGTGGGAGTTGCCTGCGAAGATGAGGTCTTCCATGCGCTCGCCGCGGAGCGCCTTGGGGCTCTGTTCCCCCAATACCCACAGCATGGCATCGATGATGTTGCTCTTGCCACAGCCATTGGGCCCTACGAGGGATGTCACCCCTGGTTGGAAATCGATACTGACGCGGTCAACGAAGGACTTGAAACCGAAGAGGGTCAGGTTGCTGAGGTGCATGCTCCTCCGAAGAGGTCCGAAGACTTCGACGAGTCCTTCGACCAACTCAGGACGGTGAGTCTAGTCGAACCGCTCAGTCGAGTCGTCCGATGTCGACGCGCCCGTCGGGACTTCGGTCCGATCTCGCGAAATTTTCGGCAGGGTAACATAGGCTTTCTCTGGTGTCAAGGGAAATCCCACAAAATCATGGGGTCATTGCTGGATGGACCGCAAAATATGGGGGTGCGCTCTCAAGTGAGCCAGGGCGCTTCGGGCTGCGTTTTGCTCGGCCTCCCGTCGGCTTGCCCCCTTGCCTCTCCCAAGCGTCTGTCCTTTGACCTGTACCTCGACCTCGAAGCGGCGGGCGTGGGGGAGACCCGTGAGCTTCAGGATGCGGTACCGCGGGAGTGTCTTGAGTACGGCCTGAACACCCGTTTGCAGCTCAGACTTTGCATCCAGGGAAAAGTCAGGGCTGAGCCGGGGAAGGAGATGTTGGCTGAGGAACTTCGTCACCGAGCCGAGACCCCGATCGAGGAAGAGGGCGGCGACGATCGCCTCGAACGCATCGGCCAGGACCGTGGCGCGCCGTCGGCCTTCCGGCTCCTCGCTCTTTCCCATGCGGAGCATCGACGGCACTCCCAGTTGAGTCGCCGCCTGGGCTAACGCGTGCCGATTCACCAGGCTCGCCCGGAGGCGGGTCAGTTCTCCCGGCGAGCGATCCGGGTAGCGCCGATACAGGTCGAGCGCCAAGACGAGCGCGAGGATGGCGTCGCCCAAAAACTCGAGGCGTTCAAAGGCTTTCCCTTCGGCCCCGACCGAAGGGTGGGTGAGTGCCGCCCGAAGCAGCGCCCGGTTCCGAAAACGCTGTCCAAGCCTCGCCTCAGCCTCTTTGAGCCACGAATCCTTCTCCCTCGCCATGCATCCGATGCTACACGAATCTGGCTGCTTTTACAGCGCGTTTGATCAGGGTGACCCCTATTAACTCTTGGGTCAGGCGCAGGGGGCAAGTCCATAGGTTTACTCGGGGCATGTGGCAGGCCCGAAACGGCTACTATCTACGTTGGCCTGGGAGGGTCTTGCTACTCCTGAGATGTCGGATATGCAGACAAATCCACCAGGATTCAAGAGGACGCCGATGCTTAGCTGAGTGCTGACGGCTCGCTCATCGATCGGCGGGTTCAGAGTTACCGTGAAGGTCGTGAAGTCTGGTACGGATCCAGTCACCTCGAGGCGTCTACTATCTACTCGATTGCCGGTCTGGTCCTCTGTTGCTATGGCGTCGATCCGGGCTACGCTGACGTTCTTGAATTTCATGGTAACGCTTATCGGCGCAATGCCGGGGATGCGATAAATTGAGTTGCCTCCAGATCCGGTTGCAACCCAATGGGGCCCGCCCACCCTCTTGATCTTGGCGGCGACGGCGCCTTCTTCATTGCCCAACCGGCCCTGGAAGACCAGGAGAAGGGACCGTTCGGAGGCGGGTGGGCTCAAAGGGAAAGCCAAAACGCTGCTGTTAGCCCCTGGACCTAGGCTCAAATCAAAAGATGCCCCCTCCACGGGACTGCGGACTCCATTGGTGTCATCGATGTACGCGGTAAAGGTCCCCTCCATCCTCTCACCGGATGTATTCGTAATAATTGTTGCAAACGAATCTGGTTCGAACTGGGGCTGAAAGCTCACTAGGAAGTCGAAGGTCCCGCGGAAGAAGTAGTCGAGCAGCGCTCGGCTATAGCGGACTGCCCGCGGGAGCATGTGGCGAGCGGTCTCGCGCCAGACATCCTCGTCCGGACAGAGGCTCACGGTCTGAGTCGGATCTGCAAGGGCGCACTCCGCGGCGATCGGCTCTACGGCTAGCCCCGCCACTCGCTTGCGGTAGTAGGTCCGTTCCTGGCCGTTCTGGGAATAGATGCGTGTGAAGGTCTCGAGGTTCGCCAGGGCAGGGTGGGGATACTCCCCCCGGTGGGTATCCTCGCTGAAGAAGTTGGCATTGGCGATCTCAGCAATCCCGATCCGTGACTCGGCCGTTACCTCGGGGTTGTCACCGGTGTAGCGGTCGCTGTCGAAGAGGCGGGCAATTGGGACCTGGGCGACCGATTCGCTGTCCGGGATCGGAATCCGCAGGAGCTCCTCATCCAGGTTCATGGGTGTGGAAAGGAAGTCGCGGATAAAGCCGGGTTGTGTACCGCTGTGCCGGTGCTGGGCCAGGACCCAGTATTCGTAATTGCCGACCAGGCCGAGCCTGT
The DNA here is from genome assembly GCA_022615475.1 of Candidatus Methylomirabilota bacterium. Lineage (GTDB taxonomy): Bacteria > Methylomirabilota > Methylomirabilia > Methylomirabilales > CSP1-5 > CSP1-5. The sequence goes on from JAKEGQ010000286.1 coordinate 2,876, forward strand.
CCAGGACCTCCCCCATTGGGTGGATATCGTTGCGGACGTGCTCCGGGACCGAGACGTCCTCGATCAAGTGCATGATCTGCCCCAGCGTCCGGAAGGTGTCGGCGAAGGCCTGCTCCCGGACGGCCGGGGCAGGGTCCGTCAGGGCCGTGCGGAAGTAGCGGCGTGCATCGCGCCAGGAGAAGTTGCCGAAGCCTGATATGCTGTCCTGGTTCTCGAGCTGCGCCCAGTGCACCGAGGACTCGAAGCGGGTAAGTCGGGGAGGGAGGGTCAAAGAATAAAAGAGGCCACTGCGGTCCCAGGGCAGTAGGGGATCATGGAAGTGGCGGAAGTAGCGGTTCCTCCCCGTGACGTTCCCGCCGCCGGTCCCCGCGTCCTCAAGAGTCCCACCTTCACGAATCCATTGGAAGACAGGCTTTCCCTTAAAGGGCTCCTCGATTCCACCTGGAATACCAATCTGCTGCTTCAAAATCTCGTCCAGCTGTGACTCCCTCGTGGCATGCTCATTGATAATCTCATGACTCGGCTCATTGAGAGCAAGCCCTGGGGAAGATGCAAGCAGTAATGGAAGGGAGACAGCGACAATCTTTCTAAGCAGTTTCTTCATTTGGGAGGTGTCTCTATTTTTCCTGTTGGTTTCAGGCCAAGCATGGCCCTCTCCGCATTTATTGCTCGAATGAACTCCGGTATTCGCTCTTCGGGAACGTAACTCGGGTAACCCCTACTCTTCTGACGCAGTTCCTCCCCTGTCTTCAGGCGATGCATCTCGATCACCGTGGGGTCGACCAATGCCTGCCCGGTCGGGGGGGTGACGACCCACCGGTCCTCGGCATAGCCGGGGGCGAAGACCTTGAACTCGGGCTCGAGGATCCGGAAGGTAAAGAAGGGCGGCTTGCGCCTGGAGATCTCGAAGCGGCCGTCGGGGCCCGTCACCGCCTCCCGGGCGTCGTAGAACTGGGTGTTGGTCTGGACAAGAGCGTCCACGAGTTCGATCCAAATCGCAAGCACCACGGCCCCGGCAATGGGCTCACCGGTCTCCACGTCCACGATCTGTCCCCGGAAAGGGCCCCACTTCTCGACGGCCTCGGCGGTCGTGGTACATCCACTCACGACACCTAGCATCAGCGCCAAGCCGAGCCACCGCATCTGTGCTCTTGAGCGCATTTCCGCCTCCCTAGGGTCGGATCCGCCAAACTCCGTCGACGTCCCGGCGCAAATAGAAAAACTTCTCTACTCGCTCCCCGTCCCCCTCGCAGATGAGACAGTACGCGATCTCGTCCTCTCCCGTCGGCAGCACCGGCTGTTGTGGCTTACAGAAGCTCAGCTCATACGCCAAATCGGGCGACGGGGGGCCGGTGAACAACAGCCGGCGCGAGGAATGAATCAGGCGGCGGAGCGCGGCCGAATCCCCGAGACGCACGCCGTCGACCCACTCATGCCAAATCGCTTGGGCCTGGGCCTCGGTCGGCGCATCCGCGGGGAGAGGGGGTCGGGGGATGCTCGGATCCATACGAGCAAGCTCGGTGCAAATGCCAACGACGGCGATCACTGCCTGCCAGTTCATCTCGTGCATTCTCCCCTAAAACGCCCTAATTCGCCAGATTCCGTCAGAGTCCACCTGGAGCCAGATGGGGAAGGAGAGAACCTTGCCCCCGCGACTACGCCGCATCTCGTACTCCGCCCCATTATGCCCGATCTTCACTGGAAGTGCTGTCGTCAGGTACTGGTCAATGCCGGCGAGTTGCTCGGGGGTTAGTAGCCGGAACACAGCCTCGTAGCGCTCCCGGGATGCCGTGTGAACGAAGCTCAACGCGGCCGGGATGTCGCCTCGCCGCAAGGCATCCTTCATGCCTTCCCACTTAGGCTCGAGCGGAGGTGTGCCACCCACGGTAACCAGCGTGCTCGCCGTATGCACCTGCCCCTGGTCGTCGGTAGCTCGTAGAGTGGGAACCACGACGCCAGGCGTGGTGTACGTGGTATGGGGCTCATCGAACGTGATGGTAGTTACGTCGACCCGTCCATCGCCCTCGACATCTAACTCGAATCGCACGAGCGTGCGACCCGTATTGTTCTCAAGGTGAAATGTCACGGTAAGCGGTGGTGCTCCTCCAGGCGGAAATGCTCGTAGGGAGATGCCGGCTGCCGCCGCCGGCTGCACCGTGACCGGAATCGTGGCGGTAGCGGTCGCTCCGGAGATTATAGTCGCCACGGCGGTCAGACTGGTGCTCTCCGCGGTAAGGGGCACGGCGGCGGCGAAGTTGTTACCTAGGATATTTGCAGGGACGCCGTTGACTGTGACGCCGACTTCGAGGCCGCCGGCGTCCACGAGACCACGCAGCAAGACGGAATCAGTCGTAACTGTGGCGCCTGAGGACGGCTCGGTGATCTGGAGCACGAGCACGGTGCTCGGAGGCGGCGCGCTGGTCTGCTGCTGAATGGGCGCGAGGACGGGCGCGCTCGTGAGGCCCTCACCCTTGGCCCCCGTAGCATACACCCTGAGCTGATTGACCTGGTCAGGGAGGATAGGGACATCAAGGCTGAAGCGGCCCTCACTGTTTGCAAAGATGGTCACCTCAGCCTGACCACCCCGCACTGTGATCTTGGCCTCAGGCTCCGCGGTACCGGACAAGGTGAGTTGGGTCTCCCGGGTCGTTGCCGGGTGTTCGGCGAGCGAGGGTGGAGCAGGGGCGAGGAAGCGGTAGATCCGGCCTGCCTTCGGGTCCGTCAGGTAGAGGTTCCCCTGGGGATCGAAGGTAAGTCCCCAGGGCCGCTCAAAGCCCTGGGCAAAGCGGGTAAAGGTTCCATCGGGGGCGACCTTGAGCAGCAGGCCGCCGTCTCTTGGTGTCTCGGGGTCCTTCTTGACCGACAGAAAGAACTGTCCGAGGACGTCCCGGACGAGCCCCTTGGGGCGCTTGAAGCGCTCTTCGACGAGGACGGTTACATCGCCATTGACATTGATCTGAAAGAGAGTCCCCTTGAGTGCGGGCTCCTTGGGCTTAAAACCTTTGGCAACGACGGTGAGAGTCCCGGCCTCATCGGCTACTAAGCCAGAGGGCCGGCGAAAGCCCAGGTGTGAGGCGAGAATCTGGCCATCCTCGGTATTGATGCGAAAGACCGTTCCCCGAAAGGCTTCAGGTGGCCCCTCCGTTTCCTCGTCCTCTTCGACGTCAGCCGTGGCGTCGTCCTCTGCGGCTTCGTCGTCGTCCGGCTCGACCTGCTGCTCTTCCCCTGCGGGATCCGCCTGGGGCCGGAGACCGCCCCGGGTCGAAAGGAAGAGACGGTTGTCTTGATCGAACGCGAGCTGCTTCGGTTTCCGGAAGTCCTCCGCGAGAATGCTCACTATTCCGTCGTTGGGGGTGCGCTTAATCAGCACGCCTTTCGACCGACTCCCGTCCTGGGCGTCCTGGAAGGTGTCCGCGACGAAATAGAGCGTACCATCCTCCCCCTGAACGAGCCCCCGGGGCTGCTCCAGCCGCTCGAGGAGAATCGTCAGGCTTCCATTGGGGGCTCGCTGCCATAGGCGGCCTTCCTTCCGATCCGTGAAGTAAACCGTCCCGTCGGGGTCGACGACAATGCCCGTGGGCGCACGGAACCCCTGGACCAGGACCTCGAGTGGAGCTTTGCCGGTTGGCGTTTTGGGCGCCTCGGCTCTGACGGGGACGAGCACGAAGGTTGCGAGTAGGAGGAGAAGCGTGAAGAGCGAGAGTCGGTGGAGTGCCATGCCGTCTTTCCTGAGAAAGATTCGTGGCAACCCGTGGGTAGGGCTCAACAGCGCTCACACTGCTATCAGCGGGCATCTGCATTGTCAACATCAATGTTGGGACTGACGCTGCTTTGGGTAAAAATTCTTCGACAAGGTGGCATATAGCGTCAGAATGTCACTTCGCCTTCGGATTCTTCCGACGTTGCAATCAGAGAAAAAAGCCTATTATCCCACCCCGCGCAATCCCGACCCGAGGGGTCGCTCGTAGAAAATGGAAGGACTGTGGTGAGAGGAGAGGACAGCAAACAATAACAGACTCAAGAGGGGGGGCAAGCCATGACGGAGATCAAGAGGACGCTTCGCGCATGCCTTGGACTGGTGCTCATCGGGGCCCTGGTTTCAATCTCTGCTCCCGGGCTGGCGCTGGCGCAGAGACCGGTTACGCCCAGGCCGCTCACCCCCATACTTTCGCACTTGCGCAATTGCGCAAACGTGATATGGGTGAGGGGGGCGAGTCTTGACAATTAACATTTTCTCGCCCCTCTGCGTTCGCCCAGCACAAACCAAAAAGCACCGGGGGGGCATAGCCCTGCCCGGTGCTCTAACACTGCCGGGGTCGTCCTCCCCGCATTTCCACCTTGCGAAATCACCCTCGCCTACAGGCCCAAAAGTGCCCCTACTTTTGGCCCTGGGTATCAATGGTTTGACAACGTGAGAGGTGAGAGGAGGGGAGAGGGGAGGGGTAAGATGAGCGCTGTCAGGCGGCTGATCCCGTGTCGACTTGCCACCCAGGGAACACAAGGACCGCAGGGTGGCACTTGAGCGCACGAGCGAGGACCTTGGCCCGCTCCA
>JAKEGQ010000287.1 GCA_022615475.1 Candidatus Methylomirabilota bacterium
TAAGCGCCGTCGAAGTGCGAATCTGGATAGGGCAGGCGCTGACCGTCGCCATGCTCGATTGTCACCCTCTGCTCCATTCGAAGGAGCGCCGTCAGCTTGTTTGCTGCTTCGACGAAAGGCGCTGTTATGTCGAGACCGTTCACCGTGCATTGAAATCGCTGTGCGAGGTAACGGGCGGGACCGCCCAGCCCACAGCCGATGTCGAGAATCCGTTGGCCAGGCTTGATCGGAAGGCGATCCGCGAGCTCCACGGTTGCGGCGAAGCCTCGGGCGTGAAAATGGTCGACCGGCGCCAGGTCTTCAACTGTCAAGCCGTCCAGGGGCTTCGACATCTTGTTCAGAGCCGACACGATCAAGCCATACACGTCACCTGTGGCCCAGTGGTCTGCAATCACGTTTGACATTGAACTCTCCGGATGCTCACGAATCGGCGGCTCACACCCCGCATGACCGGGCACCGAGGAGCGAAGCGACGAGAAAACCCAACAGCGAAGGGAGGTGGGCGAAGGGCTACGGTTACCCCGGGTCCATGCCTAACTCCCGTGGAGAGGGCCTAAGTATGCGTCGCCCCGCAACGGCTTGTCAAGCGTGGGGGCCAATGGGGATTGATAGGCAAGCGTGACGCGGATCGCGTGGATCGTCGTTTAAACGAATATTTCGGATTTTCGCAATTGCGAAAGTGAGAAAACATGGGGAAAGGGTAGGGGCGAGGAGGTGGGCCGGCTCCAGCCCCGTCCGCGTCGCCTGCTCCTGCGTGCCCGGCGGGATGCGCAATCCGCCTCCGACCCCGATTCCGTCTCAAAAAGGTTCCTGAGACCTTTTCCGCACCCCGCCCCCATCAGGTCGGTCACGCCACAGTTTTCCAGTTCATCTCCAGGCGCTTTCCCGTGGCCGCGCAGTCCCGAAGGTATAGGTTAATGAGCGTCTGATACGGGATCCCACACTCCTCCGCGATCGACTTGAAGTACTTGATCGTCTGCTCATCGAGTCGGATGGTGACCTGCCGCTTGAGGCGGCTCGCGTAGGGGTTCCTCCGGGCCTTCGAAAAGTCGTATTCTTTCTTCATGTGTGCCACCTCTTATTGTAGGTGTCCCGCTCCTTGCGGGTCGCCTTGCGTGCGGAGATGATCCGAATCACTCTCTGGTCCTCGCGGTAGGCGTGCGCGACCACAAGGATTCGCAGTTTCGCGCTGAGCCCTAGAAGGATGAACCGGTCTTCCGCGGTTGAGTGCTCGGGGTCGTCGATCAACAATGCGTGCTCATCCGCGAAGACCGTCTCGGCCTCGGCAAAGGACACTCGGTGCTTCCGCCTGTTCTGCGCATCCTTCTTGGGATCGCAGGCGAACCGCAGATCAGGCATACGTACATCATAACTACACAGTAGGGGCCTGTCAAGACATCTCTGGTGGCTACTGGAGGGCAACGACCCTCATGTCGTTCCACCCCGTGCGTTGTCCCCTGCATCGAAGCCGGGCCAGTTTGGGCCAACAAGCAGCTTGAGCCCAGGCCTCCTTGGCAAGGCCTGGGCTCCAAGGTGAATCTAGGCGGTCCAGGCAAGATAGGCGTTGAAACGAATATTTCGGATTTTCGCAATTGCGAAAGTGCGAAAGGATGCCAAGATGCCGCGGAGTCTCACGAAGGCCCTGACCACGAAGACACTGACCTTAATTGCCCGACGACTGTTCAGCACACTCGCCAGCATGATGGCCCCATGCTCTGTGAAAGCATGTGGCAGCGCAGGGGAGAATTTCAGCCGCTGAAGGTGGTCGCAATTTGCGACCACCTCGGCCTTCTCGGGTGCGGTCAACCGAAACATGAAATCCTCGGGAAACGGTCTCGGTTGCGCTTGACCTGCTCGTTGAGTCGCTTGGTTGTGACGCCGTAGAGCCGGGCTAAGTCCGTGTCCAGCATCACCTTCTGGCCCCGGATGAGGAGAATCGCGCGTTCAATGCGCTCGACAGGAACGAGGGATCGCTTATCGGTCATGTACTCGCCTGCTCAGGAATCGTCAGATCTGGCCCAAACTCTTCTGGCAAGCAAGATTGGGGTCCTGGGAGTTACGGTCGCCATAAGCCTACGGGTGCCACGCGAGGCGCGGCTGCGCCAGATCATACACCTCTTTTCCGGTGGAGGATCGCGAGGATCCACACCTCGCGCCGCACAATCTTGTAGACGACTCTGTAATCCCCCACGCGCAATTTCCGATACCCGTGGAACGGGCCGCGGAGGGGTTCGCCGTAGCGGTCCGGCACTGTGCTGAGCCGTCCTTCGATGGCCCGGGCCAGGCGGTGCTGCAGGTTACGGGGAATGGCCGGAATATCTTCCCTCGCTACCTGCGGATGGTAGAGGAGGGAGTAAGGCATCTAGGAACGGCTCGCCCGCCGCTTTCTCGCGTGCCCCCAGGCCTCCCCGTGGCTGACGGCTTTCGCCCGGTCAAACGAGCGGTCCCGCTCCTCGGCGAGCTCTCCGAGGACCACATCCTCGGTGGCGTCGAGCGCCTGGCGGACGAGGTCGCGGACCTTGAGCGACAGCGAGACCCCGTCCCGCTTTGCCACGCGTCGGAGGGTCTCGTAGACCGGCCGCTCGAAGACGACATTCACCCTCGGATTGGTTGTCGGCATCGGTGTCACCTCCGAGGGAAAGTGTAACACAAGTGATGGACCCCGTCAAGCCCTTCTCACGGGAGTGAGAGGGGAGGGGGGAGGGATGGGCGTGAGAAGTGAGAGGTAAGATGCGCGCTGTCAGGCGGCTGATCCCGTGTCGACTTGCCACCCAGGGAACACAAGGACCGCAGGGTGGCACTTGAGCGCACGAGCGAGGACCTTGGCCCGCTCCA
>JAKEGQ010000063.1 GCA_022615475.1 Candidatus Methylomirabilota bacterium
ATCCATATTTTCGACGCGGAAACACGGCGTTACTACAATCTGGAGTGGCTCTGGGGTGATGTGCCCCAGCGGGAGTACCGAGGCTAGATGAGGGCGTCCAAACTCAAGGAACTAGAGAAACGGCTCCTCGAAAAGCGGAAAGGGCTCGTGAGCGGGGTCCGTTCGCGCAACGCCACCAGGTTTGAGACGGAGGGAGGGACGTTGGACCTGGCCGACCAGGCGGCGAGCGCGTACACCAAGGAGTTCCTGCTTTCCCTGGGCGATGCGGAACGGCGGCTCTTGCGCCAGGTGGACGCCGCGCTGGATAAGATCCGCCTCCGCACGTACGGCACGTGCGAGAAGTGCGGAGGAGAGATCGCCATCAGACGCCTGGAAGCCCTCCCCTTTGCTGAGTTCTGCATTGCGTGCCAGGAGGAGGAGGAACGCCGGTAAGGCGCGTCCCTCCGGCCATCTTTCCCCCTCGGTTTGAGGTCCTCGTCGCCAGCGCTCTCGGCGCGGGGCACGGCATGAGGAGCTCGTCGAACTCGGCCGAGACGCTCGGCCGCTTCAAGCGTTGGGGCGCGGAACTGTATCTTGCGCTCCTCCAACTCCTGCTCCCCGCCTGGTGTGCCGTCTGTCAGGGTCCGCTTGGCGTTGGATCCCGGTCGATTGTCTGCGGCGCCTGCTGGGGAGGTATCCGGATTCTCGAACCCCCGTTCTGTCCCCGGTGCGGGCGCCCCTTTTGGGGCAGCCCCCTCGCCCATCCCCCCTCGCACCGTTGCCAGGCGTGTCGGACCCGGGCGCCCCAGTACGTTCTCGCCCGCTCCGCCGTCCTCTATGACCGGGACGATCCTCTGCGGGAGATCCTTCTCGTGTTCAAGCACGGTCGGCGAATCGCCCTGGGGCCCCATCTGGGGCGCCTCATGGCGTCTCGAGTCGTCGATCTCTTCGGCGAGCGTGCGATCGACGCGGTCGTGCCGGTTCCCCTCCATCGACGGCGGGAGCGAGAACGAGGGTTCAACCAGGCCGATATCCTGGCCAGGGTGGTCGGCAAGCGTCTGCATCGGCCAGTCCTCCATAGGGCCGTCGAGCGCGTCCGCCCCACCCCGCCGCAAGCCGGGAAGGCGCGGGACCGCGTGCGGAATGTCCGCGGGGCCTTCGCCGTCCGGGATCCGGCAAGGATCGATGGCCGATCCCTCCTCCTCGTGGATGATGTCCTTACGACCGGCGCAACGGTCAGCGAGTGCGCGAAGGTCTTGATGAAGGCCGGGGCGCGCGCGGTCCTCGTCTATACGCTGGCGCGGGCGCTGTGAGGTTGACTTCCCAGAGCGCGGCCCCTATCATGGATGAAGCTTTTTCAGATCTTCCCGAGTGGTCTGCTGCGCTCGCGCGGCACCAGGGATAAGGAGGACGATGGTGGCCATTCGCGTTGGAATCAATGGCTTTGGGCGGATCGGACGGAACCTGTACCGGGCATCCTTTCGGGACGCGGCGCTGGAATGTGTCGCGGTGAACGACATCACCGATGCCAAGACGCTCGCCCACCTGCTGAAGTACGACTCGATCCTCGGGAGGCTCGCCGCCCAGGTGGAAGCCAGGGACGATGCCATTCTGGTGAACGGCAAGGCGATCAAGGTCCTGTCCATAAAGGATCCGGTCGGTCTGCCGTGGAAAGAGCTGGGGGTGGAGTACGTGGTGGAGTCCACGGGGCGCTTCACCGACCGGGAGAGTGCCTCGAAGCACTTGCAGGCCGGCGCGAAGAAGGTGATCATCTCTGCGCCGGCCAAAGGCCCTGACATCACCATCGTCCTCGGGGTGAACGAGAAGATCTATGACCCCCAGAAACACCACGTCATCTCGAATGCGTCCTGCACGACCAACTGCATCGCACCGGTGGCCAAGGTGCTGCACGAGCACTTCCGCATCAAGCACGGGTTCATGACGACCATTCACTCCTACACCAATGACCAGCAGCTCCTCGACCTTCCTCACAAGGATCTCAGGCGGGCCCGAGCGGCAGCGCTCTCCCAGATCCCGACCACGACCGGGGCGGCCAAAGCGGTCGGGTTGGTCTTGCCTGAATTGCAGGGGAAGCTCCATGGGATTGCCATCCGTATCCCCACCGCGAATGTATCGCTGGTCGATCTCGTGGCTGAGGTCGAGCGGGTGACGTCGGAGGGGGAGGTGAACCAGGCCTATAAGAAGGCGGCCGCGGGGGAACTCCAGGGGCTCATGGAGTATACGGAGGAACCCCTGGTCTCCGTTGATTTCATCCATGACCCGCATTCCGCCATCGTGGATGGTGCCTCGACCTCGGTGATCGACGGCACCCTGGTGAAGGTCTTGGCCTGGTATGACAACGAGTGGGGATACTCCTGCCGGCTGCGCGATCTGATCAAGTACATGGCGTCCCGCTAAGGTCGTCTATGGACGACCGCGTTCATGGTTGAGGGTTCAGGGTTCAGGGCCTCGAGCTTACCGCAGGGCTGCACTTCCGTTCTCCCGTCCCTGAACTATGAACTCTGAACCATGAACTAGGACATTGGACATGCCGATGAACAAGGTGTGTATCGACGAAGTGCCGTTGGCCGACAAGCGGGTTCTGATCCGGGTGGACTTCAACGTCCCGCTGGAGCAGGGCCGCGTGACCGACGATACCCGGATCCGCGAGAGTCTGCCCACGATCCGGTACGCGCGCCATCAGAAGGCCAGGGTGATTCTCTGCTCCCACCTCGGCCGGCCCAAGGGGAAACCCTCGCCCGAGCTCTCCCTCAAACCGGTCGCGGCACGTCTGTCGGAGCTGCTGGGGGAGCCCGTTGGGATGGCCGAGGACTGTATTGGGGAGACAGTGCGCGAGGCGATCGCAAAGCTCGGGCCCGGTGAGGTCCTTCTCTTGGAGAACCTGCGCTTTCACCCGGAAGAGGAGCAGAATGGAACGGAGTTCGCCCGCGAGCTCGCGGGCCTGTGCGATGTGTATGTCAACGACGCCTTTGGTGCTGCGCACCGCGCCCATGCCTCGACGGCTGGCATCACCCGTTTTGTCCCCGTGGCCGCGGCTGGCTTCCTCCTGAGAAGGGAGGTCGAACACCTCGGCAAACTCCTCACCGCGCCGGAGCACCCGTTCGTGGCAGTGCTGGGAGGGGCCAAGGTCTCGGACAAGATCGGGGTCCTCCGGAATCTCATCGGGAAGGTGGATACGTTCCTCCTGGGCGGGGGGATGGCATATACGTTCTTGAAGGCGGTTGGGTGTCCGGTGGGAAGTTCCCTGGTGGAAGAGGACAAGCTGGCGGTTGCCCGCGAGACGATGAAGGCGGCTCGGGGGGCGAAGGTCGCCTTCCTGCCTGCGTCCGATCATGTCATTGCGGAGCGGATTCAGCCGAATCCGCCGACACGCGTCGTGGACGGTCCCGAGATCCCCGAAGGGTGGATGGGGCTCGACATCGGCCCCAAGACGCGAGAGGCCTTTGCCGTCGTCATCCGAGGGGCGCGCACGATCCTCTGGAACGGACCCATGGGGGTCTTTGAGGTTCCTCCCTTTCATGAGGGGACATGGGCCATCGCGGCCGCCATCGCGTCGAGTGGGGCGATCTCTATCATCGGTGGGGGGGATACTGCGGCGGCCGTCACCCGGGCAGGGGTCGCAGACAAGATGACCCATATCTCGACCGGAGGCGGGGCCTCGCTCGAGTTTCTGGAAGGGAAGGAGCTGCCCGGGATCGCCGCTTTGACCGACAGGCAATGACCGACAGAGAGTGTTGACTGGTGACTAGTGGCTGGTGGTTTCCACCAACCACCAATCGTTAACCGCTAAACACCGTCCTCGGTTTACGAGAGATGCGGAAGCCGTTGATTGTCGGCAACTGGAAGATGTACCAGACCGCGACTGAGGCCGTGGCCCTCGTCGGGCGGCTGCGGGCGCTGCTGGCAGAGATCGTCGGGGTCGACGTGGTGGTATGCCCTCCCTTCACCGCGATACAGGCGGCTGCCGAGGCGCTGAAGGGCTCTCGGATCGGTCTCGGGGCGCAGAACATGCACTGGGAGGCGGAGGGGGCGTATACCGGCGAAGTCTCGCCGGTGATGCTGAGGGACCTCGGCTGCCGCTATGTCATCTTGGGACACTCCGAGCGAAGACAGTACTTTGGTGAGACCGACCTCAACATCAACCGGAAGGTCAAAGCAGCCCTCCGGCACCACCTCGCCGCCATCCTCTGCGTGGGCGAGACATTGGGGGAGCGCGAGGAGGGTCGGACGTTTCCGGTGGTCGAAGGGCAGCTCCGGGGAGGGCTGAGTGACATCCCTCCGCAGACGGGGGCGGGGATCGTTGTGGCGTATGAGCCGGTCTGGGCGATCGGAACCGGACACACCGCCACCCCGGAGCAGGCGGCAACGGTTCACACCTTTATTCGGAAGCAGCTGGAAGAGCTCTGGGGGGAGACGGCGGGGATGGCAGTCCGAATCCTCTATGGGGGAAGCGTCAAACCCGATAATATCGATGCGTTGATGGCCGAGCCGGAGATCGATGGGGCGCTCGTCGGAGGGGCAAGCCTGAAGGCTGATCCCTTTGCCCGGATCGTCCGTTTTGAAAAAGTCCGAAGTCCGAAG
>JAKEGQ010000288.1 GCA_022615475.1 Candidatus Methylomirabilota bacterium
CATTGCGGAGGTGAGCGGGCAGAATATTGTGGCCGGCGAGGATGTCAAGGGGAAGGTCACGGTCCGGCTCGTGGATGTCCCCTGGGACGTGGCCCTCGATAATATCCTCCGCATCAACGGGTTCGGCTACGTCCATGAGGAGAACATCATCCGGGTGGCCAAAATGGACACTATTCGCCGGGACCAGGACCAGCGTCGCAAGGATCAATTAGACGCGATCAGGCTCCAGGAGGAGGCAGCGGTGGAGCCTCTGCAGACCGAGATCCTCCGGGTCAGTTACGCCGATCCCAAGAAGGTCGTGGAGAGTCTGAACAAGGTCAAGAGTAAACGCGGATCCATCTCAGTGGACGACAGAACCGCATCGCTCCTCATCGAGGATACCGAGAACAATATTGCGAAGATGCGGGCCATTCTCAAGGAGCTGGATCAAGCGACTCCGCAGGTCATGATCGAGGGCCGGATCGTGAGCGTGGTGGCCAGGCATACGCGCGCGCTCGGGATCACGTGGGGCTTCCAGACGGCGAACACGACGACAAGCCGGGGGTTCATCCTCTCGGATATCTTCGGCACCGCCGGGCCAACCCTTGCGGCGCCGCCCGCCCCTGTGGGGCCCGTCTCTACGCAGGCGGCCACCATCCCCGTGGCGGTCAACCTGCCCGTCGCGGGGCCGGCCGGCGCCTTCGGCCTCATCCTGGGGAGCGTGAGCGACCAGTTACGGTTGAACATGCAGTTAAGCGCGCTGGAGGACCAGTCGCTCGCCCGCACCCTCTCCACCCCGCGTGTCGTGGCGCTCGATAACCAGGAGGCGGAGATCAAGCAGGGCGAGGAGGTCCCCTTTACCACCGTCGACTCCTCGGGCCGGACGACGATTACGTTCAAAGAGGCGGTCCTCAGCCTCAAAGTGACGCCACACGTCACCGCCGATCAGCGCGTCTCGTTGAAGGTGAAAGCGACCGATGACACCCGGGGAGAGCGGATCGACTTCGCAGGGGGCTTCGCGTTCCCCTTTAACCGGAACGAGGCGACGAGCAGTATCCTGGTCGACAACGGGGCGACCGTGGTGATCGGCGGGGTCAGAAAGAGGACCGAGAGTGTCGCCGAAACCAAGGTTCCCTTCCTAGGCGATGTCCCGATTTTCGGATGGCTCTTCAAGAGGCGGGTGGAGAATGTCGAGCCCCAGACGCTCGAGCTGTTGATCTTTATCACCCCGCGGATCCTCGAAGAGCCCCGCCAGGCCCGGAACTATTAGGCAGCCTGTTCCCCGAGTCACGAAACGCACCCCTTCGGGGTGCGTTTCTGCTTTTCCGGCGGCCTGTTTTCCGTTACCATATCGTCAAGGAGGTGTGGCCAATGTCAGGCATCAGTCCCATCCGAGCGCTGGTGGGCGTGCTCGTGGGTCTCTCCCTGTCGCTTTACCCGGCGGCGGCAGGGGCCGCCAAACTCATCCTGGCCCTGGGCGATGATTCCTATATCCCGAGCAAAGCCATTCAGGAGGCCGAGGTCAAGACGGAGCTCGGGGAGTACGAGCTCGAAGAGTTCGCGGTCGTGATTCTCTCGAACGTGTCGTATGGCGGGCTGCCGGGGGCCGTCCAGGGAGGCCTTTCGGAGTACCTCGGCCGCGGCGGTTCCCTCCTGATCACCGGAGGACCAAATGCGTACGGCAGCGGGGGTTACCAGGCGGTGGCGGATCTTCTCCCCTTCGAGATCCGAGCCCCCCAGGACTGGCGTGCCGTCCCCTTCAAGCCGGTGATTGCCCGTCAGCCGGGACATCCGATCCTGGAGGGCGTGACGTTTCCGTCCGTAGGAAACTTCAATGATCTCAATCCCCGGGCAGGCGCCGTGGAGATCGCCCAGTATGCTGGGGGGAGGACCGCGGCCGGGGCGCGGTATGAATCCCCGCTGATCGCTGAACGGCGAGTGGGGAAGGGGACCGTCGTGGGAATTGCCTTCGACCTCGCCCAAGAAGTCCGCGGCGGCTGGGCCGACGGCGGCCGCTTCGTGCGGAACCTCGTGGCCTATCTGGTGGCGCTTTCCCCCCTGGAACCCAAGCCACGAGAGGAGGAGCCGGGAGGGGACGAGAGGAGAAAGTAGATAGCATGCTCCGGTATCTCACGGCAGGCGAATCGCACGGCCCGTCTCTGACGACGATCCTGGAGGGGATCCCCGCCCGCATGCCGCTCTGCACGAAGGACATCGACGCGGATCTCAGCCGGCGGCAGATGGGGTACGGACGGGGGGGGCGGATGAAGATCGAGCACGATCGGGCGGTCATCACCGCCGGAGTCCGACATGGCCTCACCATGGGGGGGCCGATCGCCCTGGCCATCACCAATCGGGATTTCGCGAATTGGCAGGACACGATGGCGCCCGAGGCCGAGGCCAGGGCCCGGGACAGCCGACCGCCGTTCACGCGACCCCGCCCCGGGCACGCGGATCTGCCGGGCGCGATCAAGTACGGGCACCGCGATGCCCGAAACGTCCTCGAGCGGGCCAGCGCGCGTGAGACGACGGCGCGCGTGGCGGTGGGGGCGGTCTGTAAGCGCCTTCTCCGGGAATTCGGCATCTCGGTCCTGAGCCACGTGGTGGAGATCGGCGGCGTTCGCGCGCGGATCGGCGATCTCTCACCTGAGCAGATTGGGGCGTTAGCCGAGGCCTCTCCGGTCCGGTGCGCGGATCGAGAGGCGAGCGAGGCGATGGTGGCTCGGATCGATGAGGCCCGGAGGCGCAAGACCACCCTTGGGGGGATCTTTGAGGTCATCGTCGAGGGGGTGCCGGTCGGTCTCGGGAGCTATATCCAGTGGGACCTGAAGCTCGATGGACGCCTGGCACGGGCCCTGATGAGTATCCAGGCGATCAAGGGAGTTGAGGTGGGCCTGGGCTTCGAGGTCGCTCGCCGATACGGGTTCGAGGCGCACGATGAAATCTTCTATGATCCAGAGCGGCAAGCCCCTCACGGCTTGAAGTTCTTCCGAGAGACGAACTACGCCGGCGGGCTCGAGGGGGGGATGAGTAACGGAGAAGCGATCGTCCTCCGCGCCGGCATGAAGCCCC
>JAKEGQ010000064.1 GCA_022615475.1 Candidatus Methylomirabilota bacterium
CCCCTGAGAGTGTCGAGCGCAGTGGTCGGTTGGGGTGGAAATACTACCGCGGCGACGGGAGGAGGCGCCGCGGCACCCCCGCCCCGTCGCCAGAACAAGGCGGAACTAGATGCGTCTGTAGGAGAATGACCACGGAATCACGCCGTTTCTTCCGCCACCGTTTGCGCAAACCCGTTCGACAATCACTCTCCCCTCATGCTCCCAGTAAACCAGGCCCGCATTCCGGAGCGCCCTCTTTGCCATACGGTCCCCGCGCTCGGCCTGCTTCAAGATTTTCAGATCTTTTTCCTTGAGATGCTGAATGCTGGACGTCTTGGCAGATTTCACGCTCATGCCTTCTTCTCCAGGGCGATGAACACACTTCCCTGGTCCCGCTTGACCAGGAGCAGGAGGGTGTCCTCGTTGTCGGCCTTGGCGATCACTCCCATGACCTCATCGACAGAATTCGCCGGTTGGCGGTTCACCTCGAGGATAATGTCACCCTTGCGGATGCCTCCCAGGTCCGCCGGGCTTCCGGGTTGTACGCCCGCGACCACGATGCCGTGGTCATCTTTCAGTCCACGTTCGCGCGCCAGCCGGGGACTCACGTCTTGGAGGAGGAGGCCCCACTTTCCCGCAGTCGGTTGGTGAGACTCGTCAGCTTTGGCCGTCTCGGACGGGAGTTTTCCCACCGTGACAGGAAGCTGATGTTTCTTGCCATCCCGCAGGACAGTGACCCTCACCTCTTGGCCCACCGGGGTCGCGGCAACCAGCGAGGGCAAATCGTGTGAGTCTTTGACCGCCTTGCCATTAAAGGCAACGATCACATCGCCTCGCCGGATCCCGGCCTTGTGGGCAGCGCTTCCTGGCACGACATCGCCCACGAGAGCCCCTTGCTTGTCGTCCAGCTTTAACGCCTTCGCCAGGTCAGTGGTGATTGACTGAATGCTGACTCCAAGGTAACCGCGTGTCACCTCGCCCGTAGACACCAACTGTGGGATGAGGGGCTTGGCCGTGTTAATCGGAATGGCAAATCCGATCCCCTGTCCATAGGGGATGATGGCGGTGTTGATGCCAACCACCTCACCCCTCGCGTTGAAGAGAGGGCCACCGGAGTTGCCCGGGTTGATAGAAGCATCGGTCTGAATGAAATCGTCGTACGGGCCGGCGCCGATGATGCGCCCCTTGGCACTCACGATCCCAGCGGTCACGGTGTTGCTCAGGCCAAACGGGTTCCCGATGGCGACGACCCAATCGCCGACGTTCAACTGATCGGAATCGCCCATGGCCGCGATGGGGAGAGGCTCCGTGGCGTCGATCTTTAGCACTGCCAGATCTGTCTTGGGATCCCGTCCCACGATCCGCGCCTTGTACTCCTGCTTATCAGCGAGAGTGACGGTCACCTCCTTTGCGCCTTCCACGACGTGG
This sequence comes from Candidatus Methylomirabilota bacterium, assembly GCA_022615475.1. Classification (GTDB taxonomy): domain Bacteria; phylum Methylomirabilota; class Methylomirabilia; order Methylomirabilales; family CSP1-5; genus CSP1-5. Next base: position 1,408 of record JAKEGQ010000064.1, read on the forward strand.
TTGTTCGTCACGATGGTGCCGTCACGACTGATGATGACCCCTGACCCCGCCCCCTGGGTGTGGAAGTTCTCAGGGGGCTGTGGCATCTCTTTGAAAAACCGTTCGAAGAACTCCCCGAAGGGCCCCTCTGGAACGCGAGGCCGTTGAAACACCCCAACTTTCTCTACTTTCGCCACCTTGATATTTACGACCGTCGGGCCCAGCTTCTTCGCCAATTCCGCAAAAGAACCGGGGTTGGCCGGCGCCGGAGTGGATGCACGGGCTGGGTCGCCGAGTTCCTGAACGTCGGAGGAGCCTGTCCGGGAGAGATCCGACGCCACCACGAGGCCGACCAGAAGGAAAGAGCAGGCGACAGCCGCCAAGGTCGTTGCCCCGTATCGCTTCTTCAGGACCTCCCTTATCCTGTGCACCATCGGTGATCCTCCTTTGGGTATGTTGTGAACTTGTCCAAGCGAACCGCCCCATGATGGAACGCTCGCTTGGTTTCGACACCCATAAAGATAGACCAGCACTATGAGAAGAGGATTAACCCAGCGTTAGAAGATTCTCATGGACCTTCCAGGTCTTCGCGGAAAAAGGAATAGACCCATAGAGGGAATGAATCTGCCTGCCTCTCGGGAAACCGTATGCCGTGGAGATAACCCGTAGCCGTGAAGTCTTCCACGGCCCACTGGACAACCCCAGTCAAATTCACGGCAAGCCCCCTGGTCTCGAGGGTCACGGTAATCCTCTCCCCGGAGGTGAGGCGGCGGGGGAGGTGCGCGCAGAGACCCCCGGCGCTCAGGTCGCGGAGCCTCCCCGATGTATAGCGGGAGGGTCCGGCGCGGACATCAATGGGGACACTGAAGACCACCCGAGGATCCCTCCGCTTGATGTTTCCTAGAGCCTCTTCGCGGGATGGAGCAATTGGGATAGCTGGCCTCGCGAGCAGCGCTCCCACGGAGCTCAGGAGGTCATCGGAATGGACAGGCTTTTGCAACATTCCGTCCGCCGCAAAACGATCAAGGGTTCGGCGAAGTACAGGGGTATCGGGCTGGCTGGTCACCACCAGGACTGGGGTCTCCCGGATCTTTGGCTGTTGCAACCGGTACTCGAGGAGGCTCCACCCATCCATGACAGGCATCTCCAGGTCCAGGAGGATGATATCCGCCGTCTCTCTCAGGCACCAAATGAGAGCGTCGGCTCCGTTGCTGGCCTCTACCACGGAAAAGCCAGCGAGATCGAAAACATCCCGGTAAGCCTGCCGGATAAGGGAATCATTGTCGACAATCAGGATGGTAAATCGAGCTTCCGTGATGATGGATTCCTCCAGGACGATCCGCTTCCACGACAGGACGCCCCTTGGGCTTTCAACACGTGTGAATATACAGGGGGAGCGTTAGAGCGAGATTAACCGAGAATTAGAAGGTTCTCAGGGAAGGAAGTCGAGCGGGTTGTGAGCACTTGACACGGGGAGGGCCCGTTCAGGAATGCAGGGGAAGGAGAACGGTAAAGGTGCTCCCGTGGCCCGGGGCACTTGTGATCTGGATACTCCCTCCATGGGCCTCGGCGATGGACCGGGCGATGCAGAGCCCCAGACCGGCACCCCCGTCGCCCCGCGAGCGGGCCTCGGCAGCGCGGTAGAACCGTTGGAAGATCAGTTCTTGCTCTTCAGGGGTGAGGCCGATCCCGGTGTCCGAGACCTGAAGGGCCGCCCATTCCCCATCCCGGTGTAGCGAGAGTGTGACCTTGCCGCCAGGCGGGGTGTACTTGATGCCGTTGTCCACGAGGTTCAACAGGAGCCGCCTGAGTCGTTCGTGATCCCCCTGGATCGAAACACGCTCCACCGGTCCAAGGCGAAGGTCAATGGGTTGGGCGCGGGGGTGAATCTTGGCCTGCGCATAGACCTCTTCCACGACATGGGCCAAGTCTACCGGTCGGTCGTCCATCCGGAGCACGCCGGCGTCGGCGCGTGCGAGGAGCAAAAGGCCTTCCACCAGATGGGCGATCCGATCGATTTCTTCGAGGGCGCTCTTGAGGATCCGCTGATATTCGTCCGGACTCCTCGGCGAACGCAGGGCAACCTCCAGTTCGCCTTTCAGGATGGTGAGGGGCGTTTGAAGCTCGTGGGAGGCATCGGCGCTAAACTGACGGATCTGACGAAAGGCGGCGTCCAAGCGGCTGAGCATCTCGTTGAGGGTTTTCGCCAGCCTGTCCAACTCGTCGCCGCTACCCGTCGCTTCCAGACGCTCGGCGAGGTGTTCCGCGCTGATCCGATGGGCGGCCTCCGTCATCCGGTCAACCGGCTTGAGCGCCCGACGGGCCAGAACCCACCCCCCTCCCCCGGCCAACAGAAGACCGAGGGGAAGCACCGTCGCCATCGTCAGGAGGAAGCGGCGGCGTGTCTCGTACAAGCTCTCCTGCGACATCCCCACCTGGATGAGGCCAGTAACGCGGCCCGCCTCGATCACAGGCATTGTGAGCACCCGAACCGGATACTGCCCCAGGCCCTCCACCGACTCGAAGGTCGGAAGTCCCTCTGAGGCGTTCTTCAGGGCGGCCGGGGTGAGCGGCATCTTTCCGGAGTGGGGGCGAGGCCACCGGGGGTCCCGGCGGCCAAGGGGATCGAACATCTCGAAGTACCGGTCCAGCGGAGAAAAGCCGAAGAAACGGCGGAAGACCTCGTCGATGTCCGGGGGGGAGGACGTGGCGAATCCTCGAGGGGCCTGTTTGGCGAGGGCCTCAGCGACGCTACTGAGCGCGGCATCCATGTCATGGGAGAGGCTGTAGACCAAGAGTCCATACGCCGTACCGCCCAAGAGGAGGAAGGTGACGGTCAGCAGGCTAGTGTACCATAGGGTCAGGCGTGCCCGGATGGACCGGAGGCGCATGATCACTCCGCTTTCAACACGTAGCCCACGCCTCGGACGGTGTGGATCAACTTCGGCTCCCGACCGGCGTCAATCTTCTTTCTCAGGTAGTTCACATAGACGTCGATGACGTTCGTCATCGTATCGAAGTGATAGTCCCACACGTGTTCGGAAATCATTGTCCGAGTCAGCACGCGCCCGGGGTTACGCATGAAGTAGGCGAGGAGGGCGAACTCCCGTGTGGTCAGGTCGATCCGCTCACCACCCCGGGAGACGGAACGCTGGGCGGGGTCGAGGGTCAGATCAGCGACCTGGAGGATCGGGGGCTCTGCCTCGGCTCGTCGTCGGAGCAAGGCACGGACCCTGGCGAGAAGCTCCTGGAATGCAAAGGGCTTGGTCAGGTAATCGTCGGCACCGGCGTCCAGGCCAAGAACTTTGTCCTCGATCGTTGCCCTCACCGTCAGGAGCAGGACAGGCGTTGCTACCTTTTGCTTCCGGAGCTCCTGAAGGACGTGAACCCCGTCGATCCGGGGAAGGTGGATATCGAGGATAACCAGGTCATGGACTCGATCCAAAGCCATCGCCAACCCTTCCTCGCCATCGGGGGCGACATCAACCGCATAGCCCTCCTCTTCCAGCCCTTTCTTGATGAAGCTGGCAACCTTCTTCTCGTCTTCCACGACAAGGAGCCGCACGGTTAAACCTCTCGAGCAGACCTCGTAACTCCGGCTGACTTACGGCGGAGTTGAGTGAGCGATGCGTCATGATCAGCGGTCGCTCGCGATGATTAGAATTATAGGAGGGAGAGGCGCGTGTTTCAACCGCAAGTAGCCGTTGTCAACTCGAAAAGAGTACTAGATTTGAGCAAGATATGCCGGGATCCTGTGAGACCAGGAGGGGAATCCGTCTTTTTTCAGTCAAATGCGTGCCTCCGCCACACATACCCCGGCGTGAGGATCGTCCCCGGCTCCTGGATGGTCTCGAGACCCCTGAGGGTGTCGATCAGGATCGTCCGCTGCTGCCTCACGTGAAAGGCCTCCCCCAAGGGATGGCCGAAGGGATAGCGAAGGAAGAGCGCCCGGGGGGGCTTGACCTTCATCGTGATCTCCTGCTGCAGGGTGATCCCGATCGTGGGAATTCTTCGCAGCTCAATGACACGCTGGATCAGGCCCACGGCCTGGTTGCAGAGTCCTCAAGCGGGCGTCAGCACCACGGCCTCGGCCCCTTCCCGCAGCAGGCGTTCAGCGACCTCGGGGGCCGTCTCTTCCATGAGTGTCTTCAGGTGCGGGCCGTCGATGTGGCCCATGAAGCTATACAGGGTGGGCGCGATTCGCCCGATAAACCCCTCCTTCTGGAGCTCCCGGAGCCGATCGATGGGGAGAACCACATTGATGTCCCGGTCCGCCGCGGAATGATCGTAGTACTTGTGGGTGATAGTAAGATCGCTCTTGTCGGCGTCGGCGGGGAAGGCCCGAAAGGTCGCGTCCCCATCCGGGTCCTCCATGTTGAAAGGCGGCTGTGACTTGAGGTGGACGCCTGCCGTAGTCACCATCGCGATGCAACTTTCTCGAAGGGGTTTGCCGAGGGGGGTCCACGGGATCCCCTGTCCTTCGACGAACCGGTGGCCCTTGGCCCAGCGCTCTGCCAGCCATGGCAGGTGTTTGAAGAGCTGCACCAGCATCGCATTTTTGAGGTCCTGAATCTTTCCCACAGTCGGTCCAGTTTACCTCTAGCGGTTGGCTGTCAGCTGTCAGCAGTCAGCGGTCAGCAAAGAAATGGAAGCAGCCGACCGTCAGCGGTCGGCTAGGATGCTCGTACGTGCACAGGTCCTCATTGCTGATTGCCGACAGCTGATCGCTGACAGCTGGTAGCTACGAGATCAAGACGCCGCCACAACTGCTCCCGGCGCCGGCGGTGCAGGCATAGCAGTGATTGCCCATCAAGATCGGGTGGCCCTCCACCGCCTCTGGCGAGAGCTCCCAGATCTTCAGCGGCCCCCCCTGCCGGTCTCGTAAGGGGAGGTCGAGCATCTGGTTGAAGTCGCAGTCGTACACGGAACCCTCCCATCCGACGCTCAAGAGATTCCTACACATCACCTTGTCCAACGTGGCGGCGTTAAAGGCGGACTCGAGCAGGTCCATGTACCGCTCGTACTCCCTGCGCACCTTGAGGAGCCTCTCAAATCGAGTAATGGGCATGTTGGTCAGGCAGTAGAGACGATTAAAGACTATCCCGAATTTCTCGTGGAGGATTCGCTTGTAGTCCTGTTCGAGGCGGTCTTGGGGGGGTGGCAGGTAGGCGCCTAGTGGATTGTACATCAGGTGGAGATCTAGTCCGGTCCCTGGAACCCCGTAGCCCAACCCGTTGAGGATGTGGAGGGCGCGGATGCTCAATTCAAAAGTGCCGTCTCCCCGTTGTTGGTCTACATTCTCCTCGGTGTAGCAAGGGAGCGAGGCGATTACCTCAACGCGGTTCCTTCGAAAAAATTCCGGCAGGTACTCCTTGCCTGACATAAAGAAGACGGTGAGATTGCACCGATCCATGACATGACGCTGAAGATGCACGCAGGACTCCACGAGATAATCGAAGTGGGGGTTCAGCTCTGGGGCCCCACCCGTGATATCCACGGTGGGGATCGCCGACCGTTCGAGGAAGCGGAGGGTGGCTTCAACCGTCTCGCGGCCCATCATCTCCTTCCGTCCCGGTCCAGACTCCACATGACAGTGGATGCAGGCCTGGTTGCAATACTTGCCCATGTTGATCTGGAGCACGTCTATCTTGCGCTTGCCAAGGGCGTCTCCCGCCTGGCGTGTCCTTTGAGCGAAGTGCTGCACGGTTGTCCTCCCTCCCTACGAGCAGCAGGTACTGCTCGGCCCGCATACGCCGGGCAGCGCCTGGGTCACGGCGTAGTCCATCCCCTTGGTCTCGCGCGGGTGGCGCCTTGGGGTGCGGGCACAGTCAAAGATTCCAGCCTGCTCCGGAGGGATCTCTTCCCTGGGCGGAATGAGGATGAACTCATCCTGATAGGGAGGTTTCGAATACATCTGGAAGGTCTTGTCGCAGACTGCGATCCGCGCCCCACGCGAGAGGACGTGGTTGTCATCGTCCACAACCTGTTTCCACGGGCCGCGGTAGATCACGGCCTGGTTTCTCTCGATGCAGGCCCCCTCCTTCCCCTTGTAGGCAGTGATGGTCATCGGGCGAAACTCAATCCCCTCGATGGTTCGATACGGCTCCGACTGCATCTCCTCGATGCGGATCCCGTGGAACTTGGCCTCTTCAAAGGAGCGGAGCAGTTCCTCCTCTTGAAAGGCCCCGGAGACGCACCCGCTCCAGAGTTCGGGGTCGTTTTTCAGATGGTCCGGCACCGGCTCGTCGCTCACGATATCAGAGATGGCGACGCGGCCCCCTCTCCTGAGCACGCGATACATCTCGGAAAAGAGTGCTCGCTTGTCCTCGGGCCGGACCAGATTCAGGACGCAGTTGGAGACGACGACATCTACAGAGTCGTCCGGAATCAAGGGCTGCTCGTTCGAGATTTTCTCTTCAAACTCGCGCAGCTTCAGAAGGTCGGAGGAGGAACGGACGGGGTGGCGCGCCAGATATTGCTCGATGAGATCCAGGTCAAGCCTGAGGTTCTGGATCCTGCCGCGGCGAAGCTCCACGTTGTGATAACCGAGCCTCCGTCCAATAGCCTCTCGATGCCCCCGGGCCAGGGCGAGCATCTCTTCATTGAAGTCCACCCCGATGACCTTGCCCCTCGGGCCAACGACCTGCGCGATGATGTAACAACCCTTCCCGCTCCCGGAGCCGAGATCGATGACGGTCTCCCCTTCCCGGACATATCTGGAGGGATCTCCACAACCATAGTCCCTCTGGATGATCTCTTCGGGGATGACCTCCAAGAGGGATCGATCGTAGCTGACCGGGACGCATAAGCCGGCCTCGACCTTACGCGCCGCCCGCTCGTAACGTTGACGCACCGCCTCTTCAACTTCAATCCTCTCGATGCCCCCTTGCCTCTTGTCGCTCATCAGAGCTTCCCTTCTCGCATTCCAGTGTCACGGCCCCTTGATGGATGCTGCTCGAATGGCGCCCGGGCCGGATCTCTGCTGTGAACTGGAGATGGCCCTGCACACTCATGACAACGGCGGCTCACGGAATTGTATTCCACATTACGGGAGATACAAAGGAAAACAGCGGGGAAGAGGTTAGAACGGCACGTGGCGGCTCAGGGCGAATGGAAGCGGCGGTTACGCGTGATGGATCCGGGTCCGAATGGGCCAGGGACTCACTGGTCCGTCGCGACAAACAAGAGGAAGCCCACGGCCAAGGCAACCAGGATCACCGTACTGAGCATTGTGCTCCTCGCACGTAGCATTTTCGGCCACCGGTTGGGGTCCAACTGGGGCCTGACGGTCATATGAGCAATCGCCGTGCCACAGCCTGCATTTTCACGCGCCGAGCCGCCTGGCTCTTCGGAAAAATTTGGAAGGCCTGAGCCGCCAAGCCTCCATAGGTCCTCCTCCCTCCGGTTAGACGGCCAAGGGGGTGAGCCGGATTCACCCCGCGGTAGGGAGAAGGGATGGCCGGACTCAACCCGGACGTGTCATCTTGGCCGACTTTGGCCCGCGGTTGGGGAAAATTGGCAGGGACCCCGCTTGACAGTCGTAACGTGTCTCTGGTACCGTCCGCCACACCGGGCGAGGAAGGCCGCCACGGTCCCTGTCGGTCCGGTACAGGCGTCTTACCCTGGAAGAGATTCCCCCAGATAGCTGGCCCCGGGCACCTTTCACACGGGAGGGTAGATCCATGAGAAAGGATTTGCGCGATGAGCGCACCTATTGGGAGGAGCGGCGGGCGGAGCAGCTATGGCGGTGGGCGAAGGCGGCCGGCATGTCGCGGCGCCGCTTCCTGAGCCTGCTGGCCGGTGGCGGCGGGGCCGCGGTGCTGGCGGGGTGCGCCCCGGCTTCGACGGGCGCGAAGGCGGAGACCACGCCGGCGCCGCAAACGCCGGCAGCGAAGCCGCAGATTCATGCCAAACCGACGCCATCGGATCTCTTTATCCACCATGGGACCAATCAGGAGATGCGTTGGGAGACCATGTATGGCAGGGGCTACATTATGCCGAACTCCCTCTTCTTCATCCGGAACCACGACCCCTCCCCTGCGATCGATGTCAAGACCTGGCGGCTCAAGGTCGAGGGGCCGGGAGTGACGCGGCCGCTGGAGCTCAATTATGACGAGATTCTCCGGCTTCCCTCCACGTCGGTCGTCCGCTATGTCGAGTGCGCGGGGAACGGTCGAGGCTTCTTCAAGGAGGTCCTCGGGAAACCCGCCAAGGGAACCCAGTGGCGGCTGGGGGCCTACGGGGTCGCCGAGTGGACCGGCGTCCGCCTCGGCGAGATCCTCAACAGGGCGGGGCTCAAGCGGAGCGCCGTAGACGTCATGCCCACGGGCCTTGATGCGCGTAAGATCGAGCGCCCCATGCCGGTCGCCAAGGCCCTGGAAGACGACACCCTCGTGGCGTACGCCATGAACGGGGATGTCCTTCCCGCGGACCACGGCTTTCCCGTGCGGGCCCTTGTTCCGGGGTGGATAGGGATCGCGAGCATCAAATGGGTGGGGCGTCTTTTCGTATCTGAGGAGCCGATCTTCGTCGAGAAAAACACCAAGGACTACGTGCTGATCGGGCCGGATTTTCCCGAAAAACCCCCTGCCAAGGGTCCCATACTCACCTTTCAAACCCTGAAGAGTGCTGCTGCTCTTCCATGGCCCGCCACCTTATCCGCCGGCCAAAACTTGATCCGGGGCTACGCCTGGTCGCCCCACGGAAAGATCGCCAAGGTGCAGTACAGCGTGGACGGCGGGAAGACCTGGGCCACTGCTCAGCTTCGAGAGCCCAATCTTCCCCGGGCCGGGGCACGCTGGGAGTTTGCGTGGGCTCCCAAGCCAGGGGACTATACGCTGATGGCACGGGCGACCGATGAGAAGGGGAATACCCAGCCTGATACGGTCCGATGGAACGAACTGGGCTACGAATTCTCGGCCGTCGTCCGCCACCCGATCAAGGTGACGTAGAGGCGGGCACACAGCGCGGTTGCGGCTCCCCTGTGCGAGCAATGGCGGCGCGAGAACCGCGGGTCCTCAGGAGGGCACTCCTCCTGTCCGTGGCGGTCGCTGTGGCCGCCGCTCACGCGAGCGGGGAGCTCTGGATCGTCCCTGTCCCGATCTGGGTGGCACATGCCGCCTCTGACTCTAAAGATGGCCAAGTGGCGGCCGGGCAAGCGGTGTATGTCAAGCACTGCGCGCGGTGTCATGGCGAGAAAGGGGAGGGGATCGAAGCACCGGCCCTCTTCGGCCAGGCGGAAAATCCTTTGGTAAGCTACCCGAACGCCGCCATCCTCTACCGCTACGTCCGGTTCCTGATGCCGCTCGACGCGCCCGACAGCCTGGCCGAAAGGGACTACTGGGCCGTCGTCGCCTACCTGCTCGTTCGTAACGGCGTGATCCGGGAAAACGTCCCCGTAGGGCCCGAGACGGCGGAACAGATCGTGATCAAGCGTTAGGACTGCAGGGCCGGACGCGCTACTTCTTTTCGACCTTTTTCGCGATCATTTCGTAGTACACGGTGACCTTGTCGCCCCTCTTTGCCTTGAGATCCACGCCCACGGTAGAGAACTCCCAGACGTCTCCTCCTTTGTCCACACGGAGCAAATACGACTTGGCGTCCACCTCGGTGACCGTACCGGTGAACTGGTACTGCTTCGCGGTCGCGGCGATGGAGAGGCCTGCGACGACGACCGTCAGGGCAAGGATTCCCGCGAAGACGACAGCCATCCCACTCCGCATGAGCCGTTCTCCTTTCTGGGCGACGGCTTCGCCCGCCCTCCCGTTAGCATTCCCCGCCACGTGTCTCCCGTTTTCGTTGTGGTTCGCACGAAGATTGAAGGTCACCCCCACGCGGGCGTCGTCTTCCCCTGGGGGTCGTGCCACTGGGGCACCCAGACCAGCGCGACCAGCCGCACGGCGATGTCGGCCTTTTTCGGCTTGACGGCTACGCTTTCGAGCGGTTCGGTCGTGGGATCGGTCTTGGCCTCCAGCGCCGCCATCTCGGATTTGAACTCGGCCTCGAGGTCAGCGAGCTGCTGGCGGAGCGCTTGCTCGGTGTCGCTGGCGCGCGTGATGTCCTGGCGCTCCTTCAGCACGCGGCCGACACCCCGGGCTGCCGTCGTGGCGCGTCCAACGCTGGTGGCGCCGACCGCCTTTCGTCCGAGGAAGGCGCCGAGAAGTGTCGCGCCAACCGAGATCGCGGTCTGGAGCCCCTGCTGCGTGACTTGCTCCTTCTCGCGCTCCACGACCTGCTGCGCGCGCCGCAGCCGTTCCTCGAGGGCGGCGGTTTTGGGGGCGTATTTCTTCCGGAGCTGTTCCGCCCATCGGTCGCGCTCTTCGTGGGCACTCTCCTGCAGGCGGATCCGGAAGTCCCGCTCGGTCTCGCCGGGTCTGGACCGCTCCTTGGATCCGGGACGCTTCAACAGCTCGAGCTTCTGGCTCCCGTAGAGCCACGCTGCAAAGTCCCGGCTCCACCCGTCGTAGCTCTTGGCCTTTCCCGCCACGCCAGGCAGCTCGGCATATTGAGCCCCCTCCTGCGGGGATTTCTCCAAATCGGTGACGGCGACGTTGGCTTCGGTCGCATTCGCCCAGTTGACGGGGATGGCCTCACCCGTGATTGGAGCCAGGAAGATTCCCTCCTGCGTCACGTCCACCCCGGCCTTCGCGTCAGCGAAGCGCACCGCGGAAGACCCGAGGAGCATGGGGACATAGATCAGGGTGCTCCGGTCCGGTCGCCCTCCTCGGACAGGCAGGAAGTATTGCTGGATGTCGGGGGGGAGCACCGGCCGCTGGCCGCCTTTCGCCGGTATGGCTGGGCCAACGGGGGCAGCCGTCACACCCGGCGAGGGGGCAGCCGCTGTGCTCTTCTTCACCCCTGGTGCCCGCTCTGTCGGCGGTGCAGAGGCCTTCCGTGGCTCCATCAGGACCTTGATCTGGCTGCGGGTCAGAGGACCACGCAGGTACGACATCGCCCAACGGGTCTCGAAGATCTCGGGGGCATCCTCGTGGACGTTGTTGAGCAGGAAGATCCGGTTGCCCAACCCGGCGAGGATCTGTTCCATCTGCTGCCGGTTGAACCGCATTCCGGTCCCGGCGGCGGCGCCCTCCAGCCCGTCCAGGACGCGGCCCTTGTCGCGCTCCGTCTGGAGGCGGCCGATGAACCACGTCCCGGTGTTCGCGAGCCCCTTGTAGTCCAGGTCAACGGGGTTCTGCGTCGCGAGCACGATCCCGACGCCAAAGGCCCGGGCCTGCTTCAAGAGCGTGAGCAGCGGCAGCTTCGACGGGGGATTGGCGACCGGAGGGAAATAGCCGAAGATCTCATCCATATAGACGATGGCGCGCAGACTGGTGGTCCCGGACTGGGTGCGCATCCAACCCAGTGTCTCGTTGAGCAGCAACGAGACAAAGAACATCCGCTCGGCGTCGCTCAGGTGGGCGATGGAGAAGATCGATGCCCGCGGCTTGCCATCAGGCGTATGCAGCATCCGGTCGATGTCCAGCGCTTCTCCTTGCAGCCAGGCGTCGAAGCCGGGGGCCGCCAGCAGGTTGTTGAGGGCCGTGGCCAGGGCGAATCGCTCCTTGGCGGGGTAGAACGCGTCGAGGTCCAGGGCGCCTATGCGGGTCACCGGGGGTGTCTGGATCCTCTGGATGAGCCCCGTAAGGTCCAGGTCCTGGCCCTGCTTCCAGGTAAATTCCAGGATTTTGGAGATCAGGATGTGTTCCCGGCTTCGCAGCGGATCTGCCTCAATCCCGAGGAGACTCAGCAGGCTCGTCGCCGTAGTGCCGATTCGTTCCTGCAGCAGATCGGGGTCCTGCATGATCGGCCCGGCCGGGGCGGCGAACGACTTGAGGATCGACACCTGCGATCCGGCGGTGCTCCCCGGCGTGTACACGGCGAAGTCGGCCGCGTCACGTAACCGCCTGATGCGCTCGCCGCCCTGTCCCCATTCGCCGAGCCCCTTCTTCCACAGCGCGGCCTGCTGTTCGGCATAGGTCTTGACCGTGAGCCCCTTCTTGCGGGCGTCGTCCTCGTTGACCCACGGCGCGAAATCCTCGGCGCGCAGCTCGGGGAAGGTCAGAAGAAGATTCGGGAGATCGCCCTTTGGATCGATGATGAGCGCCGGGATCCCATCGATCAGCGCCTCCTCGATGAGGCTGAGGCAGAGGCCGGTCTTTCCGCTCCCCGTCATCCCGATGCAGACGGCGTGCGTGACGAGGTCCTTGGAGTCGTAGAGGAGGAGCCCGTCCTTGGGTTTCTTGGCCTTCAGGTCGTACGGCCGCCCGAGATAGAAGACTCCCAGCTTCTCAAATTCCTGCATGCTCGTTCCCTCGCGACGGATCAGGTGGCCGCAATCCCAGAATGACCACGTTCTGGGCGGCGCCGGTGTCAATCTCTCAGGTGAGGTGTGGGGCTCGCAGAAGACCCAATCGTCCGCCTGAGTCTAACGACGCGTCAAGGCGGAGTCAAGAGTGAAGTCGCGATCCGGCGGTCCTCTCGGCTGTTGGCCTGGCAGGCGATGTGGTATAAGATTCCAAAGAGGCATGTGATGCGACGTTGGAACCCGAGAAGAAAGGAATCACAGCATGGCAAGATGGGTGTTTGAGCCGGGGCATACGGCAGCTGAGTTCTCTGCGCGGCACATGATGGTGACAAATGTTCGTGGTCACTTCAAGAATGTGCACGGCGTGCTTGAATTCGATCCGAAGAATCCGCGAAGCTCTCGGGTGGAGGTAACCATCCAGGCCGGAGGGATTTGGACGGGGGAGAACGATCGAGATGCCCATCTGCAGAGTTCCGATTTCCTGGACACCGAAAGCCATGGAGTCATCACTTTTCGTAGTACCAAGGTCGATCTTGTGGGCGACCATGACTATCGGGTGCGGGGGAACCTCACTATTCGGGGAATCACCCGTGAAACTGTCTTGAATGTCAGATACCTCGGGCAGTGGCAAACCCCCTGGTGGGAGGGTGGGGTGGACAAGGGGCCGAAGACCCGAGCGGGGTTTGTCGCCACAACAGCGATCAATCGGCAAGATTTCGGCGTGAGTTGGAATGCCGAACTCGAGAGCGGCGGGGTAGTGGTTGGAGATCTCGTAGAGATCACGATCGATGCAGAGGCGATTCTTGAACCACAGGGCGCCTGACCATGAACGGACGCGTGGCGTCCCTCCTCCGAGAAATTGAAGCTTTTGGCAAGGCCAACGACGCGCGGGTCGCGGACCGCTCGCAGAAGATGCTCAACATCACACCCGACACAGGGGAGTTCCTGTCCATACTCGCCCGTCTCCAGCCCGCAAAGCGAGTCCTTGAGATCGGGACGTCCAACGGGTACTCGACCCTGTGGCTCGCGGATGCACTATCTGGTACCGATGGCATCGTCGAGACCGTCGAACGGAACCCGGAAAAGGTCCGACTGGCGCAAGTCAACTTCGAGCGCTCGGGCCTCTCTCGTTGCATCAGTCTGGTCGAGGCGGATGGTGCTCAGGTGCTGGCGGCGGCATCCGACTCGGTCTACGACTTCGTTTTCTTGGACTCCGAGCGCACCGAGTACGTCTCGTGGTGGCCCCACATCCTGCGTGTGGTCAGGCCGGGGGGCCTCGTCGTCTGCGATAACGCCATCTCCCACAAACACGAGTTCGAGCAGTTCACGGAGGTAGTCCGGCGAACGCCGAGCTGCTCAGTGTGTCTCGTCCCGGTCGGAAAGGGTCAGCTGCTGATCCTGAAGCATCGCGAGCTCGCCTGAACACTTGACGTCGCCGGAAAGCAGGAACAAAATAATGGGCAAGGAAATAGGCGAGACCTTAGCGGTTCTCACTGTAGCGCTGCAGTGGAGGAGGATCATGAAACGTCGTGAGTTCTTGTCGTTCATTGCGGCCTTCCCCCTGCTCATGAGCATGGCGGAACGCGCCCGCTCCGAGCCGCCGGCAGATGCCGGGGGAAAGGAGTCATTGGAGAAGATCCGCGGGAATTGGCAATCGCTGCTTGTGCGGGGTGCGGATGTGACCCTTTCCACCGACCCGATCCAGAAATCCACGGCCGAGTGGAAGCAGGTCCTGAGTGACGCCCAGTTCCGCGTGCTTCGCCAGGAAGGCACGGAGCGTCCATTTTCCAGCTCACTCAATGACGAGAAACGGCCGGGCGTCTATGCCTGTGCCGGCTGCACACTGCCGCTGTTCACCTCCCAGATGAAGTTCGACAGCGGAACCGGGTGGCCGAGCTTCTTTACCCACATCCCCGGCCATGTGGGTACGAAGTGGGATTTCTCGCTCATTGTGCCACGCACGGAATACCATTGCATCCGCTGTCGCGGGCATCAGGGCCACGTGTTCGACGATGGCCCGCCGCCGACCCGCCAGCGCTGGTGCAACAACGGGGTAGCGCTCAGGTTCATTGCAGTCTAGAAAAATCTGCCGTCAAGGCTCACCCTGATTCAACACCCTTTGCGGTGGGCGGCGAGGAGGACGGCGATGATGGTCATGCCGTCGACGATCTCGCCGGATAGGACCATCTGCGGAACCTGCACCACGCTGTTGCTTGTACTGCTCTCCTCGAGGCCGCCCCTGACGCTCAGCTACAGGCTCCACTTTAGCCTTGACACCCCCAGGTGGGGGATTACCATGTAGTCAGTTCGACGGCACCCTTCTGCCCCGAGGGCGGAAGATACGCCGGTGGCGGTCGGCGCCGCCACACACTTGTAGTAATTTAGCGCACTTGGCTGGACAAGCGGTGTAACGGCCCTTTGGGGCAGCCTGCGACGAGCGGGGAAGCGCCGAAGGGCCGTTGTGTTTCCGAGAGACATCGGGCGTGACCCCGAGTGGGCCGGTCGAAGCGGCGTGCCGGTACCGAAGAGGGCTAAAGGGCACGTGCTGCCGTGATAGATTATTTTTCAGCTCTTCAGTTCCGTGGCTGCAGTGAGACCATTAGCATACACCGTCCCGATGATGCCCAATTCGTCGAGGATCTGATCGTGGTGTCCTCGCTGCAATTGTGGGATTGGCGTTGTGCGCCACGCTTGGGTTTTTTGTCGCTGTCCGATTGGGCGTGTTCTTCACGATTTCACGCGCTATTCGTAAGGCTGCTATAGGCCGATTGGTGTTTGATGCGCTCTTCGACAATCTACTTGGTGTTACACCGGATAATCCACAAGGCGATACGAAACTCACGAAGGCATTGCATGGTCTCCCCGTTAAGGAGGTTGAAGCGAGACTGAATCACGCTGCGGCCGCCCTCCTCGAAACTGAGGTCGTTGAAGCGACGATCCCGGGACTCGCCCTATGGCTCGCGGCCAAGGTCCAACGGGTGTTTGTCTGGGCAACCATTCGTGTGATTGTATCGCAGTGCACCGTCGGAGGCACAAGGGACGCATCTGTGGACCTTCTCGAACTACGCAACCGCCTTGCTGGTCGCATCGACAATCTTATTGCGGATTGGCTTAAGCGCCGAGTCACTCGCTTCACGCTTTGGCTGGCAGGTCTCACCGTGGCGCTGGCTGTACTTGTCGCTATCGGCATACGGCAATTGCCGTTCTAGCCCATTGGCCTGCTGATCATGCTATCCTCAACTGGAGTGTTGCTCTAACAGGCAGTGCAGTTGACTGGCGCAGAAAGGCGCGCCAGCAGCTGAGGTTGTAGTCGTTGGGCGACCGGATCCCGAGGGCTGAAATATGAAGATTATGTATACGAAGTACGTACCGTATTCACCTTCCGATGTCCTGTCGGCTTATTTCGATCTTGAACATATCGCCCACGTTCATCCCGCGACGTTCGGGAAGGCTCGTGTTCTTGGCACCAAAGACAACGCGGTGGTATGGGAGCTTGAATCTCCTCGTTACCTGGGCATAGCCTTTCGCATCGTTATCAACCAGGAATACCTACCGCCAGACCGAATACGTGCGCGCGTAACCAAGGGGATCTTTCGTGGCACCGAGGTTTTGACCCTGCTTCAGCCACGCGGAACAGGTACATTCATCGAGGAGACCTATGCCGTGCCACTCCCGGACTGGCCTGTCCTTGGCAGTCTGGCGCGCACATGGCTGTGTCGAAAAGTAGATGAAATCTGGGACGAGGACTTGGCAGTGGGACTTCCCCGCGGAGGGTGGCCCGGGTTCCCCGCAGAATCGTCGCCTACATAAAATGCTGTCCGCGAGGCATCGACTAGCAGCGGTGTAACAATTTTTCTTGTTAGAGCGCGAGGCAGCGGGTGGCGAGCAGGACGGCGATAATGGTCATGGCGTCCACTGGACAGAAGAGGAAGGCTTGCTACACTTGGGACGGGAGGTAGAGCACGTCGTATTCGCCGAGTCTCCGAGGGAACTGTTTCGCCAGTCGAGTTAAGGCGTGAACAACGGCTCCTGCTTCGAACCCTCGGATGCCCGTCAACACTCACGCTCGATTTAGCACTGTTTCTGGCGGGCGACGAGGAGGACGGCAATGATGGTCATGGCGTCCACGATCTCGCCGGAAAGGACCATCTCGAGCACCTGACGAAACGGGAAGGGGCGGACCTCGATGAACTCGGTCGCGTCGCGGATCGTCTCTACTTTGACGAGGTCCTCAGCCAGGAACAGGTGGGCCGTCTCGTCCATCACGCTCTTGCTCGTGTGGAAGGTGCTCACGGGGATCAGACGCCCGGCCCGATAGCCAACCTCTTCCGCCAGCTCCCGTTGGGCCGCCTCCTCGATCGATTCTCCGGCATGGGCTCCTCCCGTGGGCATCTCCCAGGTCACTCGGCGTGCGACATAGCGGTACTGTCGGATCAGCAGCACCGCGTCGGGATCGACAAAGGGAAGGATCCCGACGCACTGCCCGCAGGTGACGACCCCATAGATGGTCGTCCGCTTGTCGGGCAGCTCGACGAGGTCCTCCCGCAGGGAGATCCACTTGTTGCTGTAGATGGACCGTGTCGAGAGGGTCTTCCAGGGGGTTTCCGACGGCTTGCTCATGTTGTCCGCTCCATGAAGAATCGCCGTGTATGGCGTGCCGGGTTCCCTGCAGGACCTCCCAAGGATACCTCCAGGCGCTTCAGGTCCTCGGAGGTGTCGATGTCGAACCAGGGTGGAAGCGTCGCGACCGTGAGCCCTTTTCCCTCGGCCCGTCGGAACGTTTCCGGGACGACCTGGGCCGTGCTCCAGGGCATGTCCTCGAACAATTCCGGGTGCAGCGCACGGAGCCCGATCAGATAGTATCCCCCATCCTCACTGGGGCCCAGGACCAGGTCGATCCCGGGCGTGGCGATCAGGTCGAGCGCCTGCTCCAGATGGGCAGTAGGCAGTGTGGGGGAATCGCTGTCTATGGCGAAGGCCGCCATATGTCCCAGAGCGAAGAGGTGCTCGAGGCTGTTCGCAAGCCTCGCCCCGAGGTCGGGCCCGCGCTGCGGGAGCAGGAGAAAATCGGGTGCCATACCCTCGAAGAAGTCTCGGCCGTCGGGCGGGGTGTAGGCGATGGCCGGAATCGCCCGGGTGAGGGATCTCACCTGTTCGATCTTGTCGAGTAGGAAGCACCGGTAGAGCTCCGCCGCTCCCGTGGCAGACAAGGGAGGGGAGAGTCTCGTCTTGACCTCACCCGCCCGGGGCGCCTTGGCCATGATCGTGACGGCGATCCGTCCCATGTTCTTGCCCCGATCCCTCTCGGACGGCTACCGCCTCCAAGCCAACCACAGGCTGAACAGTTTCTTGACCCACGGGGTAAGCCGCGTCCGGTTGTACGCATCCGCTACCTGCCGGATGGCCTCGGCCTGGGTCGGATAGGGATGGATGACATTTGCAATCGTCTTCAGGCCGAGATTGCCCACCATGGCAACCGTGATTTCGCTGAGCATCTCGCCGGCGTGGCGGGCGACGATGGTGGCGCCCAGGATCCGATCGGTGCCTTTCCTGACATGGACCTTGACGAAGCCATCTTCCTCGCCGTCGGCAATGGCCCGATCCACCTCCCTCAGGGGTCTGACGAACGTGTCAACCGCTATCCCCCTGGCTAAGGCATCCGCTTCGTACATCCCGACATGCGCCACCTCGGGATCGGTGTAGGTGCACCAGGGAATGACCAAGGTGCTCACCTTCTTCCGCCCGAGAAAGAGGGCGTTCTGGATCACGATGCGCGCTGTGGCATCGGCGGTGTGGGTGAACTTGTGCGGGAGGCAGATATCGCCGGCGGCGTAGATTCGGGGATTCGTCGTCTGGAGGTGATCGTTCACCTGGACTCCGTCTCGTGTGTAACCGACCCCAGCCGCCTCCAGGTTCAACCCCTCCACGTTGGGCGCGCGGCCGGCACCGACCAGGATCTCGTCCACGGTCAGGCCCCTCTGGCTTCCGTCTCGTTCCAATTGGATCAGCGTCTCCGGCCCTCGCCTTTCCACCTTGAGGATCTTGCAGCCCAGGACGAGATGCACGCCGTCACGCACGAAGGCGCGCTGCAGGACCTCGGCGGCGTCGCGGTCCTCCCGCGTCAGGATCTGAGGTTGGGCTTCGAGGAGCCACACCTCGGCCCCGAGGCGACGGAAGGCCTGGGACAGCTCGCAGCCGATCGGACCGGCACCGATCACGGCCAGGCGTCTCGGTAACTCGGTGAGCGAGAAGACAGTTTCGTTCGTGAGATATCCGGCCTCGGTAAGTCCCGGAATCGGCGGGGCGACCGGGCGCGTCCCCGTGGCAATGACCGCCCCACTGAACCGGAGGGTCTTGCCATTCACCCCGACGGTGTCCCGGCCGGTGAACTGAGCGTCCCCGAGAAAGACGTCCACGCCCAGCCCCTGAAATCGGCGAACCGAATCATGATGGCTGATGCGAGCGCGCAGACGGCGCATCCGCTCCATGACGGCGGCAAAGTCCGCCGCCGTGCCCTGGGGAACCTGGACACCGAGTGCAGACGCCCCCTGGATCTCTCCAAGCACTCGAGAAGATCGAATCACGCACTTTGAGGGGACGCAGCCGACGTTGAGGCAATCGCCGCCCAGCAGGTGTTTCTCGATCAAGGCGACGCGAGCGCCGAGGCCTGCCGCTCCTGCCGCGGTCACCAGCCCGGCCGTGCCCGCGCCGATCACGACCAGGTTGTATCGGGGCGCCGGCTCCGGGTTTTCCCAGTCCGGTGGGTGGGCATTGGAAACGAGCAGCCTATTGTGTTCGTCTCTGGGCAGGACCTCGGCACCATGCCTCACGGGGACGCTCCTCACGGATCGATCATCGTATCCATTTCCATCTTTGCTCTGCCTTCCCTCTCTTTCAACCTTCGACGTGCGTATCGGATTAGGAACGTCAGGATCAGCCCTGCGACGATCAAGGCGCCCAGCAGGCCCCAGGGCACCCGGCCCTGGGCGAGGCCCTCGGTGAACGCGTCTGCTCCAACGACGAAGAGGATGGTTGCGGGAAGCATGCAGAGGTAGGACCAGAACACGTAGGTCCAGAATGGGACCCGAGTGAGGCCGAAGCCATAATTGAGGAGGTTAAAGGGGAAAAGGGGTACGAGCCGAGTCAGGGCCACGATGATCGCTCCATGTTCTTCGGTGAGCCGATCCAACCGTTGGAATCTTTCATTGGTCGCAAGGCGGCGGGCGATGGCATCTCTGGCGAAGTATCGCGCAATGAGGAACGCGAGGCTGGCCCCCAGCGTGGCCGCATGGATCACGACCACGACCCCGAGTACGGATCCGAAGAGGGTCCCCGCCAGAACGGTCAGGACTGACCCCGGGATGGCCGCGACCACGGCGGCGGCGTACAGAAAGAAAAAGGCAACTGGTCCCCAGGGTCCCAATCCTTCGATCCAGTGCCGCAGGGCGCCCAGCCGCTCTCCAATCCCGAAGATCCGAGCCAGGACGAGCATCAGCAAGACGGTCGCGACGAGCAGCACCGGCCGCCACCAGTC
>JAKEGQ010000065.1 GCA_022615475.1 Candidatus Methylomirabilota bacterium
GAAGAGGGTGAGCGGCCCCCGCCGGTAATTCACTCGCCCTGTCATCACGTAATACGGATCCAGCGGCTTACTCAGATTCGCCTCGTCCCCCGACAGAAACTGCGCACCTACGTAGAGCCCGGCGAGGGAAAAGGTCAAGCCTTCCACGGGAGAGACGTTTACCCCCCAACCCACCCGATTCCGGGGGACGAGGGGAATGTCGTCTCCCGCGCGGACTGGCCCCGATGCCAAGAGGGCATCGGTCTCGAAGGTCGCATTGACGTAGGAGTAATTCACGAACCCGTTGATCAGGTTTCCGTATCGTCCCCGGAGCGTGAGCTCCAATCCTCGGCGACGGGTTTTCTGCACATTCTGATTGATGCCGCCGCCGGTGGTCGGATCGGTGGTTACGAAGATGATCTCATCATCGACATCGGTTTGAAACAGGGCCAGCGTTCCCTCGAAATACTCGCCCGCGCGGACCCGTGTCCCGACCTCGAAGGTGCGGCCGGTGGGCGGATCGAGGTCCGGGTTCGAGGAAAAGGGGAAGAAGGCAAAGAGTTCATTGACCGTCGGGCTGCGGAATCCCTCCGAGTAACTAAAGTAGAGACCGACGTCCTCGGTGACGTTCCAGTTCAACCCCGCCCGGGGGCTGAAGTGTGTGAAGGTCCGGACCCGATCATTCGTGGCGTCGAACTGATCGGTGAAATCTATCCGATCCCAATCGTAGCGACCCCCGCCGCTCAGAATGAGGACCTCCGGGATCAGATCAAAGCTGTCCTGGAAATAGATCCCCACGACATTCTCGTCCGTCTTCGTTTCGGAGAGGAAGGGAAGAAACCCGGTGAACTGGGCGGAACCCTTGCTGTTGACATCATTCCTCGTATACTCCACGCCGGCCACAAAGACGTTCCGATGGTCGAAAGGGGTGGCCTGGTGGGTCACCTGGGCAGTCAACCCACCGCTGAGAATGCCGGTTTGGTTCGTACTCTGGCTCGTGAGACCCACCGTGAAAAACTCGCGATCGAGATCCCGAACGAAGCCGTTAAGGGCGGCAGAGAAGCCGGCCGGAAGCTCCTGCCGCAGGTTGAGGATCCCCTGGTAGAGTGTCCGATCTGAGAAGTCACCCGGGGTGAGGTTCAGTGTCCGATCTATGTTGAGGATGGCTTCCGGGAGGGTCCCAGGCTGCTCGAGGTGGTCGGTGACGAAGAGGAAGGACCCCGTGATGTCGGTTCCCGCGCCCTCAATCCGGCGGCCCACCTTGGCAAAGAGCTGTGTCACGTCCGATTCGGAGGTCTCCCGAAACCCGTCCTCGAACTCCTGCGTGAACCCGAGGTAATAGTCGAAGCCCCCGACCGGGCCGCCCACGCTCGCCCGGTATCGCTGGTGGCCAAAACTGCCGCCGGCGATTTCAGCCTTCGCCTCGGGCACCGGGCCTCCCCGCTTGGTCTGGAGGTTGACCACCCCAGCCAGAGCGTTCTTTCCAAAAATGGATGCGGTCCCGGGAACAACCTCGATTCGCTGTAGATCCTTCACCGGGATAAGATCCCAGTCCACGACGTTAAAATCGGGGGTGTTGACACGGACCCCATCCAGGAACACGCTGGTCTCCGTCACCGGTTCACCACTGAAGCCCCGCATGTCGAGCGTCGGTTCAAAGGGATTGCCGGTCTGGTTGTAGAGGGTAATCCCAGGCTCGTACTGAATGACCCCTGGGACGGTGTCCCTCTCAAAGGTCTCGATCTCATCCCCGGTCACCACCCGGACCTGACCCGGATACCGCTTGAGATCGAGGGGGACGTCAAGGAGGCGTGTGCTCGAGACAGTGACCTCGGGGATGCGAACGATTTCCCCTTCTTCGCCCTTTTTTTCCTCCTCGGTTTTCTCCTCCGCCCAGAGCGCCCCGATCAAGGAACCTGTGAGTGCCGCCGTCAGCAGCCAAATCCTGAGAGTCTTGGAAGCCATGGAACACCTCCCTTTCCGCGAAAGTGATGTTCACCTCAACCCCCGGAAAAGGTTTCCTGACTCGTGGATCATCACCCCCCTGCGCCTTCCCATCGTTCGACTATCAGCTCACGACAGTGGCATGATGCAGAGAGGCTCCCCACTCACAGTGGCGGGACCGTGCTGGTCTTCCACCAGCTTCCCTTTGATCCGGGAGCCCGACAGTTCACAGTTCAGGGTTCACCGTTCAGAGCGCCCCGACCGATTCTCGCTGCCCTGCCCCCTCAGAGCCGGGGCAAGATACGGATCGTGCCTCTCTCAGGATCTGCGCCGATCCAGATGGGACAGCCGTAGGCGCTCTCGAGAATGTCCGCTCGCATCACCTCCTCAGGGCGGCCAGCGATCAGGACCTTTCCGCCCTTCAGCAGCAGGAGTCGGTCAGAACATCCGGCCGCCGCGTTGAGATCGTGGGAGACCAGGATGATGGTCAATCCCCGTTCCATCTTCAGTCGCCTGAGCAGCCTAAGGATCTCCACCTGATTGTTGAAATCGAGATGGGCCATCGGTTCATCGAGGAGGAGGATGCGCGGCTCCTGGGCCAACGCCCTGGCGATGACCACCCGCTGCTTCTCGCCGCCCGACAGCTGGTCCAGGTACTTCCCTGCCAGGTGCGCGGTCCCGGTCTCTTCGAGGGCCTGCCCCGCGGCCCGGCGGTCCTCGGCGGTCTCAAACCCAATCCCCCGGGCGTACGGATAGCGCCCCATGGAAACGACCTGCTGCGCCGTGAAGGGAAAGGCCACCTGAAACTCCTGGGGAACGACCGCCACAGTCCGGGCCACATCGCGCGCCGTCAATTCGCCAAGCTCACGACCGAAGAGGCGGATCCTCCCGGCCTCGGGGCCAAGAACCCGACTGAGCAGACGCAACAGCGTGGTCTTGCCGGCACTGTTCGGCCCGATCACCCCCAAGACCTCCCCGGCCTCGACGACAAACGAGACCCCGTCGAGCACGCGCCCGTTGCGGTAACTGAAAGAGAGATCGTGGGCCTCGACCGCCTTCACGGATAGACGCTCCGATATCGGGTGCGGAGGAGATAGGCAAAGAATGGCGCACCGAGAAAGGAGGTGACAGCCCCTACGGGGATCTCCACCGGTGCCGCGACCGTCCGGGCCAGCGTATCGGTGAGAACAAGAAACATCGCGCCAGCAAGGAGCGAGGCGGGAATGACCAGCCGGTTATCCGGTCCGAGACAGAGGCGGACGGCGTGGGGCACCATCAGCCCGACAAAGGCAACGGAACCACTCACCGACACCGCCGCGCCAGTCACGAGGCTACACGCCACAAAGATGATGCGTTTCACTCGCTCGGGCTCCGCCCCAAGCTGCGCCGCGGCCTCCTCCCCCGCCGCCAGCAGGTTCAAGGGGAGGGCCTGCAGATAGATCAAGCCGGTGCCGACGAGGAGGCAGCCCACCACGACACCGAGGGTGGGGTAGTCCGCGAGGCGCAGCTGTCCGATGAGGTAGAACACGACCCCCTGCAGCTCTTCGGCCCGAATCAACGCCGAAGCCACCATAATGGCCGAGGAGAAGAAGAGCGAAACCACGACACCGGCGAGGAGGAGGGTCTGGATCGGAAGCCGGCCATCGATGCTGGCGATGCCGTAGACCGCCATCGCCGCCACCAGTGCGCCGGCAGCGCCGAAGAGAGGCAGGAAGAGGATCCCGGCGCCGGCGCCAAGCCCTGTGAAGATTCCCATGACCACGCCGAAGGCAGCGCCACTCGATACACCGAGGACACCGGGGTCGGCTAAGGGATTGCGAGAGATCGCCTGAAAACCCGCTCCGGCGAGCGAGAGAGCCGAGCCGACGATGGCCGCGAGGAGGACGCGGGGAAGCCGCAGCGTCAGCACAATGGTCTCCTGTGCCTCTGTCCAGAAGACCGGGAGCGGAAGGACCTTCGCACCGAGGATCG
Source organism: Candidatus Methylomirabilota bacterium (assembly GCA_022615475.1). Taxonomy (GTDB): domain Bacteria; phylum Methylomirabilota; class Methylomirabilia; order Methylomirabilales; family CSP1-5; genus CSP1-5. The sequence goes on from JAKEGQ010000065.1 coordinate 3,895, forward strand.
CCATGCTCTGAAGCCACCCGACGCGGACCGTCCCCACCGACAGGGCAAGGACGACCGCCGCCGAAAGCCCGGCCGTCAGGACTGCCATCACACCCAGGAGACGTCTGGGTATCACGGACCACTCCCCGGGAAGGCCTGGGGGTGGAGCAGACGGGCCAGGAGCTCCACGCCGTCCACGATCCGGGGCCCGGGACGGCTCGTCAGGCTAGCATCGATGACCCGGACGGCCCCTTCCCGCACCGGACGGACCTCTCGCCACACCGGCAGACGGCGGAGGGCCTCTCCGTGGTGTAGGCCACCACGATCCAACGCCAGGAGGATCACATCGGGCGGATCGATGACGAGCTCCTCCAGGGAGTAGCGGGGAAACCCGGCCGTGCGCACGATGTTTGCTCCTCCCGCTAGGTTGATCAGATCATCGATCACAGTCTCCCCGCCTGCCACGATCAGGGGATCGATCCAAACGACATAGAGGACCCTCGGTCTGGCCAACACACTGACCTTCTGCGAGACGGCCGCTATGCGTCGCCGCATGTGGGCAATCAAGCCCTCAGCCTGCGGCTGCCTCCCCACCGCCTCCCCAACCTTCGCGATGGAGGTCAGAACTCCCTCGACCCCCACCGGCTTCACCCCGAAGACCGGAATCTGAAGCTGCTCGAGTTGGATCAGGGTATCCCAGCGGTTGGCATCCGCCGCGATCAGCACGAGGTCGGGCCGGAGCTCGACGATCACCTCTAGGTTCGGATCAAGTCCTCCCCCCACCCTGACCCTTCGCACGGCCTCGGGGGGATAGTCGGCATAATCGACCACTCCCACCACCGAATCACCCGCACCGAGCGCAAAGAGGATCTCGGTGAGACTGGGGGCGAGCGGGATGATCCGACGGGGTGGTTTCTGAAGCTCGACCTGTCGTCCCACCATATCGACAAAGGTCGCCGCGCGCGCCGGCAGCACCCAGAGCAGGATCGAGAAGACCCACAGAGCCCTTCCTCCTCTCTTCCTCGTCATCGCTTTGCCTCGAGCAGGCGATAGATCGCCGCCATATCGAGATGAGCGCGGACCAGGTCCGCCCATCGGTCTAAGTCATGCTCAAGGTTCCACTCCGGACGGACACTGACCGGATGGGGAAGTCCTCTCGCCTCCCACACTGCCTGAAGAAACCGGCGTCGGAAGGATGCGTTGTTGAAGAGACCGTGGATGTTACTCCCCCAGACCTTGCCACTGTCATCGCACGCCCCATCGTGGATCTGGACCGCCTGCCCCGACCGCTCCACGATCTCAAAGGCAGGTGTGGTTCCATCGAGATAGAGGGAGATCCCATGATGGATCTCGTACCCACTCACCTCCTCACCGCTCCGGACGCACGAGGCCCGAACCTGATGGGTGATTTTCTCTTTCTGAAAGCGAGTGGTCACCGGAAGCAGGCCCAGGCCTTTGACCTGGTCTTGCGTTGACTCCACATGATCGGGGTCTGCGACCCATGTCCCGAGCATCTGGTAGCCACCGCAGATGCCGACGACCACCTTTTTCTCCTTGGCCGCGTGTGTGACGGCCTGGGCGAGTCCCATCTTGCGCAGGAAGAGGAGATCTTCAACCGTGCTCTTGCTTCCGGGGAGGATCAGACAGTCGGCCAGCCTGACCTCCTCTGGATCCCGCACATAGAAGAGGTTCACATCGGGCTCTGCAGCGAGCGGGTCAAAGTCAGTGAAGTTTGACAGGTGAGGGAGCGCGATAACGCCGATCTGCAGGCGGCTGGCATCTCTTCGCCGCCCGTTCGCGAACGCACCTTCGGGAAGCGCATCTTCTTCCGGGAGATGCAGGTTCCGATCAAAGGGGATGACGCCGAATACCGGCTTGCCCGTCCGGGCGACGAGGAAGTCGAGGCCTGGCGCCAAGAGTTGCCGGTCGCCCCGAAATTTGTTGATGATGAACCCCTGCACCCGCTCGCGTTCCGCGGGATCGAGCAACTCGAGCGTCCCGATGAGGGCGGCAAAAACCCCGCCCCGGTCGATGTCGCCGACCAGGAGGACCGGCGCCTCCGCCATCTCGGCGACATCCATGTTCGTCAGATCCCGGTCACGAAGGTTCACCTCGGCCGGAGAGCCCGCCCCCTCGATCACCACGACCTCGTACTGGGCCGCCAGCCGCTCGTAGACCTCCCGGACTACGCGGCGGAGGACCGGGATCTGTTCACTCCCGTACGCGGCAGCGGAAAACGTCCCGACTGGTCGGCCAAGAACGATCACCTGCGCGTCGGTGTCATTGCTCGGCTTGAGCAGGACCGGGTTCATATCAATCGACGGTGTCACCCGCGCGGCCTGCGCCTGCAGGGCCTGGGCCCGTCCGATCTCGCCCCCATCGGGGGTGACGAACGAATTCAACGCCATGTTCTGCGCCTTGAAGGGGGCGACCCGATACCCGTCCTGGGCGAGGATCCGGCAGAGACTGGCGACGAGAAGACTCTTGCCCACGTGGGAAGCCGTCCCCTGGACCATCAGGCTTCTCGCGCGCATCAGCGTCCTTCCCTACCGGCGGCAGCCGGAGAGCGGAACCGGGCGGCGAGGTGAGGGAGAAGTGAAGGATTCGAGCCGAGATGGAGATGCGTATAGGATCCCAGCGCGCTTCCTCGCACGACTCCCTCCCTCTCGATCCGGCCCGTCGAGTCCACGGATCGGAGCGCATCCCCTCCGGAGCCGCTCGTCAGACGGGAAAAATGGAACTCGTGCCCCTTCAACCGATCCCCCGGGCGAAAGAAGGCGCCCGCCTTGAGGACTTCGACCTCTTTGTACTTGAGCGCCTGGAGGCCCTCCTCCATCGCCGTCTGGATCGGAAACAGGCCGACCATGGGGAAGGTTCGACCCTCGGCGGTCAAGGTTTCGCCCAGGTACATGAAGCCGCCACACTCGGCGTACACCGGGCCCCCCGTCCGATGAAATCGCTGGATCGCTTCCTTTATGGCCTGGTTCCGCGAGAGGCGATCGGCAAAGATCTCGGGAAAGCCCCCACCGAAATAGAGCAGATCGGCTGGTGGCAGGGTGGTGTCATTGAGGGGCGAAAACTCGACGATGGTAAAGCCCCAGTGCCGGAGCAGGTCGATGTTGTCTTCGTAATAGAAGGTGAAGGCCTCGTCCCGCGCGACCGCGAGGC
>JAKEGQ010000066.1 GCA_022615475.1 Candidatus Methylomirabilota bacterium
GCTCGTACCTCCTGCACGTACTGCATCGGGTCGAATTGACTCGCAAGCACTCGCAACGCGAAATGAAAACCCCCTAAACGATTGCGTCTAGGGGGTTCGGTTGAGTATTCGCAAGGCAGAGGTCGGGGGTTCGACTCCCCTACCCTCCACCATTCGACGCGCGGGGGAAGCTTTCTAGCGAGAGCTTCCCCGCTTGCTCATGGCAGGCCATCTGCGGCTGGAGAGCCAATTCTAGCGCGTCGAATGGTGCCCTGAGCGAGCCGAAGGGCCTCACCTCCGTCTCTAGTCTCCTCGGTCCTCACTACTCCCGGGTATAGCCCCTGGACTTCATGCACTTCTGAACTAGCTCCTCCCGGTACTCCTCAAGCCCTTTGTAATACCACGGAGCCTTGTCGACCATCGCCGCCTCCCTCTTGCACTCGGATTCGTCCTTCTCGGCTTGGCGGAAGTCAACTCCCGGTGGCAGCTGCCAATACGTCTCTTTCGGGGCACACGCGGCCAGCACACTCAACAGGATAACTGTCAACACAACCTCCCTCATGTTCAGAGCGGGTGTTCCTGCCAACTTCACGCGGCGGTTCTGCTGCTCCAGCCGTTGAGCCAGGGCCTCAATCGTCGGTTCCATCATAGAATCCTCCCTGTGAGCTACTATAGAATCAAAGCAGCCAGGAGATAGACCAATGTGACGAAAATGATGGAAACAAAACCGAGACAACGAAGGGGCTTGTTCTCAATATCCAATAGGCCCCTCATCCGGTTGAGCCCTATCCCCATATGCTCGCTCACTCTGACAGCCGCGCCGGAGAGGGCATACAACCACACCCATACGGATGTAAAGAGCGTGGAGTAGAACGAGACTCCAGGTGAGACAAATCCGGAAGCTGCTACTGATAGAATAGATGCAGATCTCAGATAGCGCGATAAACCCTCCGAAAGCGGCAGCATTCGAATGCCCGGCGGATCTATTAGAACAATCAGTCCCCGGAAGCACACAAGCGACACTACGGCTATCGCAACCGTAGCAACCAAGTCGAGAGCCAAAAAAGCTAAGATCCTAAAGGTCGAGTGTGCCCTCACCATCCAACGGAGGACGTATCTGCTTTCTAGAAGTGAAAGGTAGTCTGGGATCAAATTGAGAATGACAAACCCAAAAAAGAAGCCCTGTGTTGCTCTCGGGTTATCAGTTTTGATAAACGCGAGGAATTCGGCGGGACGTAGTGCACCCCACACGGCAAGGAGGATTGCCACCGAAAGGAGCGAAACCACGCAGGATCTGCCAAAGCATCGCCACGACAAGTGATGCTCGCCGAAAACGTGATCGAATACGGCCGCGAATGTCGCAGGCCAACTAGACACAGTTCCTGCCGGGTCGAGGTTCCGAAGCCAACGAGAGATGACAGCTTTCGTTTCGGGTGATGCAACGGTCTCAGCCCGCTCGAAAAGTGCCCACACTCCTCCTGTCACTGCTGCCCAGGAGGTGACATAAAGGAACAGCAAAGGGACCTTCAGATCCATACGACCTCTGGCAGATTAAGCTCTTTCCCCTGTCTACCCCCAGCAATGGACAGCGGCGGTGCTGGCGGTGGGAGCAGGCGGTCGAGGCACAGACCTTGACCAGCATGTCCAGTATCGCCAGCGCGGTCGGCGGAGTGGGCCGGGGAAGGGAGCGGAGTAGCTTGTGCCTACCGGACGAATTCCGCCCTGAACCGCTCGTAACTTCTCCTCAGGATGGTGCTCCAGTCAGGATGCAAGGGGCGCACGCCAAGATCAACGATACAGAACCGAAGCACATCCTCGAATGTCACATATCCTGTGGGCAGGTGTATCTCGTTTAGGCCGACCTCGTATCGGTGGATACTCAATTGGACGGGACGACCTTGCAGATGGTGGCGACACCACTCGGCGTTAGGCGGAGGGAATTTAGTGTACTCCCACCGAAGGAGCGGTTCCGGGGCGCCCTCAGGCGTGAGAGTGTACCTGTATTCGATGGTCCGGAGCGTGTGGAGACCGTCCCGACCCACGACGGAATCACACACCTGCCCGAGATATAAGCCCATGGGTCCGAACCGGGTTTGAAGTGGGACCTCGACGGGCAATCCAGCCTGCCGAAAAGCAATTTGGACTCGCGGCGGCACGTCAATGACTATCAGCCGCCCCTTCGTCACGCTCCGGTTGAGGACGCGGTTGGCGTGTTTACAAAAAGTCTGCGCTGCTTTATGGAGGGTCTGCCCTCGGATGGGCATAGTGCGGCGCGAGGCGCCTAGGCGGGAAGCAGTTGAACCAGCAGCTCTAGATCCGAACCGAGCACATTGCGGGGCAGGCGACGTTCGCGGGCACGCCTCACCGCCTCATCGTAGGTGAGTCCGAGGGCGCGCGCCTCAAGGGCGATCAACTCACGGAGCTGCGCCTGCGTGAGTTTCCCCCGATTGATGGCCTCCCGAAGTTCTCTCGGCAATGGACTCATAGATAGATCCCCATAACCTCGTGGCTTTAAAAGTATGCAACCCTGGTGCCGCTGTCAAGAATTTTATTGACACTTTGTAAAAGGTTGCCCCGTAAGTGCTCGTTTTAGAAGAGCAGTAGGCGTGGGGTGTTCACACCTTGTCAAACGACTAGCAAAAACAAAAAAGCCCGGGAAGCCGGGCTTTTCTATTTGCAGAGAGCCAGAGCCCCAAGTGATCCGACTCTGGGGGACCAGGGCAAGCCTCTTGGGGTTCGAGTCCAAATATAGGTCCTTAGCAACCGGATTTCAACGCTGGACGCCCCAGGAGGGGAATGGTAAGGGGCTATGCTCCAGGCAACTCATCAGGGGGCTGAGGGGGGATGCCCTCGGGCCCGGACCCCTGCTGCTCCACGGCTGGGGGCGTCTGCCTTCTCTCCTGTCGCCGCTGCCGCTTCTCCTCCTGGCGCGCCTGTCTGGCCTTTTCTTTTTGGCGTTTGGCCCCTTGGTAGGCCCCCCGTCGCTTGGCCATCAGTACCTATCCCAGCGGCCGCCTCCGCCGCCTCCAAACCCGCCTCGGCCGGGACCACCGCCTCGCCGGGGCTCTCGGTCCCGGGCCATGCTGACCGTGAGGGGGCGCCCTCCCACGTCACGTCCGTTGAGGGCCGTGATCACCGCCTGTGCCGCCTCTTGACTGGCCATCTCCACAAAGGCGAAGCCCCGGGGCCGGCCGGTATCGCGATCCGTGATGATCTTGACGTCCCGCACCTCGTGACCCCCTTCTTCAAAGAGAGTGCGGAGCTGCTCTGCGTCCACATTGAAGGGGAGATTCCCTACGTATACTTTCGATCCCATGCCTCTCTCTCCTTTGTGTAAGCCGCTGCGCCAGGCTTGCCCTCACCTCAACAAGAAGGCCGCGGGACTTCAGTCCTCGCGGCCTCGTCAATCTCAAAAGGCAGTCCCGTGAGAATCGACAGTCGGAGAGAGGATAGACCTTTCTTGGTTTGCTGTCTATTACTTCTTTTTGCGCACGGGCGGGGCAGCCCTCGCCCCCCGCCGGCGTTTCTCCTGCCAGGCCCGACTGACGACGAGGTTTTGTAGTCTCCACAAAACCAATCTAGCTGAAAATAAAGGAAAAGGGAGACCCCTGATCACGTGAGTAAAGACGGATATCCCGGGAACGTTATGCTGACAAGGGCGAGATTCTCTGGGGCTCTTAGCGAGGCAGGTTCCGCCCCCGCTTGCAGCGAGGGCACACCCAGACGGCCTTCATGGTGCGGGAATGCTGGCCGAGCACCACGTAGGTCCGCGGGCATGTCGAACACTTCGCAATAATGGCCATCCGCCTCATCTCCTTCTTCTGACCCTGTAGTTCGGGACCCCCATCGGGCCTCTCACTGATGAACTTCTTGGTCGCCCTACTTGAGCGTCAGCCACGATCTTCCGTTCACGGTAAACGTTTCGTCGGCTTCTAGCGGAAGGCTCCTCTCCAGAAGGTATTCCTCCAGGGGCAGGCAGCCCGAGTGCGGGATATCGTTCATCCCCGGTTTCCACATCCGGGCGAAGCTCCATCCGACTGCGCACGCGAGGATCAGCAGCGCTCCGGCCTCGATCTCCTGCCCTACGAGGCGCCCTTTGGCGGTGAGGCCTTCGACCCCCTCGGTCCGGGGCATTCGACCGAAGGGCTCAGCCAAAGTCTCAATCCCGTCGAACCACTCGTCCAACATCGGTAGACTCCTCCGAAGAGGTCCCGATGCAATAGTTGTTCCAGATAACGCTGTGCACACGAAAGCGCCCATGAGTATTGGATAGAGTCTGCGTTCTCTGAATTCTCTGGGGAGCTCGTGACCGAACAGATGGCGGGCAGCGTGAACAGAAATCATTCAGCAAAACACCGGAACGAAGGTCGAAATTCCTCCACCCGTGGCCACTCCCCGTGTGGTTTCACTTGCCTCGAGAAGTGCGTCAAACTATGATGGGACCGGCCTGGACGGAAGGCCTCGGCAAACCCCCCGTGGGACTGCCCGCAAGAGCACGGTCGCACGACGAAAAAGTGACCCCGCACGTAGGATCGGATCAGTGGACCTGTCCAACCTCAAAGACATCACCGAAATTGTCCGGTCCTTTGTTACGGTCGCGGCAATCCTCGTGGGAGGACTCTGGAGCTACATGTTATTTGTCAGGACCAGACAAAGATACCCGCGTGCCAAGATCGAGCATGAGATTACGCACCGGGCCCTATCCGATGACAAGGCTCTCCTGCATGTCGCTGTAAACATCAGCAATTCGGGGGACGTTCTCCTTTCGGTTGTCTCAGCTCAAACCAGAATTCAACAGGTGCTGCCGACACCACCCGAAATTCTGGACTCTGTTAATCAGGGACTTGATCCCGTTCAAAAGGGGAAAACGGAGATCGAGTGGCCCTTGATAGGCACAACCCGCAAGTCGCATTGGGCGAAGGGTAAACGGGAGATTGAGCCGGGTGAGACCGACGAACTCCACTACGACTTCGTACTCGACTCTCGTATCCAGACCGTGGAAGTATACACGTATGTCAAGAACGCCACGAAGCGTGGTGGTGAGATCGGATGGTCCTTGACCACTCTGTACGACCTCCCGTCTGCCTCGTAATGAGAGGAACATCCTCTCGATCAACGCGACGTTCGTCCATGCCCTGGAGGAGGACAATGGGGTTCCTGCACGCTAAGACAGCAAAGATGCAGCAGGCCGAACCAAAGCCAGACCCAAAACCCAAGCCCCAGCAGCCACCGAAGCCGGCTCCGCCGAGGAAACCAGGGCCCCCTAAGCCCTAGTGGTCTGGCCACGCGGATCAGCGATTCTCGTGTGTGAACTTCAGGCGGGGGAGGGGACGTCCGGATGCGTTCCTCTCGGGTGTTTTCGCTTCGGTGGTCCACCGTGAGCATAGCGACCGCGATCCCGCTCCAGGCATACTGCTGGTCGTACGAGCTCATGGCGGCGCTGCAAGAGCACGAGCAGATGGTGTATGGGGCGTATACCCGACTTACAAGGGAAGATGATGAAGATCGAGGAGATCAAGGCGGTGACCGTCATCGGGGCTGGGGTGATGGGCAGCGGCATTGCCCAGCACTTTGCCCAGGCGGGCTACGAGGTGCGCCTTCACGCACGAAACGCGGAGA
>JAKEGQ010000289.1 GCA_022615475.1 Candidatus Methylomirabilota bacterium
GCCATGGATCTGGAGATGTACGCCCATCGCGCGGTCCAGGAAAACCTCAGCCGCCTCAAGGCCCGGGGCGTCAGCGTCGTGGAACCGGAGTACGGAGAGCTTGCCTCGGGCTTGATAGGCCGGGGGCGGCTGGCCGAGCTCTCGGCCATTCTCCGGGCGGTGGAAGATCTCCTCCACCGTGAAGGGGATCTCAGCGGCGAGACGCTCTTGGTCACCGCCGGGCCGACCCAGGAGCCGCTCGATCCCGTTCGCTATATCTCCAATCGATCGTCAGGGAAGATGGGGTTCGCCATCGCCGAGGCCGCCAGGGATCGCGGGGCGCGCGTGCTGCTGGTGAGCGGCCCAACTGCCCTACCCACGCCGCCCGGCGTGACGCGAACGGACGTGACCAATGCCGAAGAGATGTACCACGCCGTACTGGATCGCCTCGACGAAACCACGACCCTCATCATGGCTGCGGCTGTCGCCGACTATCGCCCGAGCACCCACGCCCCGCAGAAGATCAAGAAACGCGAGGCGATGACGGTGGAACTGGTGCGCAACCCGGACATCCTGGCCGAGGCGGGGCGCCGCAAGAGATCGCAGATTTTGGTCGGCTTCGCCGCCGAGACCGAGGAGCTGATCCAGAACGCACGGGAGAAGCTCGCGAAGAAGAATCTGGATCTCATTGTGGCCAACGACATTCGCGTCGGCTTCGGGGGCGAGACCAACCGCGTTACGATCCTCGATCGCCAGGGGAGTGTGGAAGAGTTGCCGGAGCTCACGAAGCGCGAGGCGGCCCACCGGATCCTGGATCGGGTCGTGGCCCTTCGATCCGGCAGGCGGGAGGGCGGAGGATGAGGACGTGAGCGCGACGGATTTTCGGGCGGAGGCGGCGGACCTGGTCAAAAAGACCCGGGACTTTCTCGAGGCCCAGCAGCAGTTGGGCCTCGATTTCGTTCGCGGCACTCCGGAGGCGCCCGCCCGCGACCAGGCGCGCTCGGAGCGGGAGATACTCCTCTCAGGGACCCTGAACCTCGACGAGATCAGGCAGGTTCTCGGGGACTGCAGGCGGTGCAAACTCCACGCGCACCGCACGCAGATCGTCTTCGGGGTCGGCAAACCCCAGGCAGATCTGGTCTTTGTCGGAGAGGCGCCGGGGGCCGATGAAGATGCACAGGGAGAGCCGTTTGTCGGCCGGGCCGGCCAGCTGCTGACGCGGATGATCGAGGCGATCGGGCTGAAGCGCGAACAGGTCTATATCTGCAATGTCCTGAAGTCCCGGCCGCCTAACAACCGCACCCCCGAACCGGACGAGATCGCAGCCTGCGAGCCCTTCCTGATCGCGCAGCTCAAGGCCATCAAGCCGAAGTTGATCTGCGCGCTCGGCGCCATCGCGGCTGCGAACCTACTCAAGACCAAGGTGCCTCTCTCCAAGCTCCGCGGCAAATTCCACGACTACCAGGGCATCCCCCTCCTCGTCACCTACCATCCGGCCTATCTCCTCCGGAACCCCAACGAGAAGAAGTCGGCCTGGCAGGATCTGCAGCTTTTGCAAAAGGAGCACCTCCGCCTCACCTCCCCCCCTTCGCGCTAACAGACTGGGCCCTCGCGCCTGCAACCCCCCATCCCACGAAGAACCGAGGTCGGACTTGACAGCGGGGATACTCAAGGGTACAAGAAAGGCGCCCACAAGGTACTTTTCCCGTTGTCGCGCTGGCAACATTAAATAGGCAGTACGCGAATGGAACCGGGGTAGGTAGACCTCTTAGCCCACTTCCAGCACAATGGGCGGCGCACGAGAACATCTTGACGCCCTCCCGGGCGAAGTATGGCCCGAGAGGGCGTTTCGTCTTTGAAGAGAGAGAAGGGCGGACCCAGGGAAGGCAATGTGGGGGATCCCCAAGGTCATTGTTAACGATTCGGTCGCCTGGCCGATGTATATTCTTTTGAAGGAGGGGGGCAATGAACTCAACAAAAAGAGGGCAGATACCAATGAAAAGGCATCTGATCCACGTCATGGTCGTGCTTGCTGTTTTGGTCCCAGCCGGGTTGCCTCAGGCGGCCCAGTTCAAAACGAAGGAAGAGGTCCTTGCGCATCTCATCGCCAATTCTCCTTACAAGGATACTGGGTCGGGAGTGGCCAAAGAGGACGTAAGTTTACTGGCCACATAAGAGCCATTTTCACAAAAGAAGGCGGGAATCTACACACCTCGACCCCGAACAGACCCCCCGTTGACGTTGACATCAAAGACCTTGAGATAATACTCGAGGACGACAAGGTCACCTTGACGTTCAGCAACCCGAAGTCAGGGGCTCGGTATAATCTGGAACTCAAAGATGGCAAGCTCGTGGGTATTGCCAGAGGCCGGGAAGAATCCGATATCGAGCTCGCACCACAAAATCCAACCAAATAGATGAGGGGCGCACACCGCCGCCCGGTAGCCGCTCGAGACCGACCCTTTTCTATCTCTCAGTAGTGAGGTGGGGATTAGCCGCTGACCCTGGGGGCCGGGTCGTCGGATTGGAAGGCAGCGGTGCGGGCTTGCCATTTGCTCAGTAACAGAACTGCTTTCCCGCTGCCGCCCGCGTCGGCTGATTCCCAGGTGCGGCGATCTCGCCAGCCGCCACCCGTCGGGCAGCCCACCAAAGGGTATACCCCTGGGCTTCCAGCTGATACTGTTGGAAAAATTGAGCTGGATCAAGGCCTTAGGGCCACCTAAAAACGTCCGAAATAGCAGAATGAGCTAAATCTTGCTGTTATCATATCAGCAAGAAAAGCTAAAAACTTCACAGCACAATAAGCTAATAATGGCACGCCCCCCTGGATCAGCCAGCCAAGTCCTGACCCCCAAGCCGAATGACCGATCTTCGCCAGCAGTGGGGAGGGCTAGCCGGTGACGCGGGGGGCGGGGTCATCGGCCTGGAAGCCGACACGCCCATGGCTTCCATCGCAAAACGGTTTGTTCTGGGAGTGCCCGCAGCGGCAGAGCGAGAACGCCGTCCTGCCCTTGAGATCGAACTCCCTTCCATCCGCGTCGAGCACCTTGCACTCGCCCTCGGTCACTTCCACGCGATTGGGACCGTTCTTTTTCGCCGTGATGGTCACTCGCATCAAGCTCCTCGTTCCACGTCATCACGCGCATAACCCACCGAGAACCTCCCGTCACCACCTCGGGGAAAGGCGGACAGGGTACCTTTCCCCGCCAACCCGCAGCATGGCCCTCCCCTTGCCCTGTGAGCTGACCTTGGCAAGCAGCTCATCCCCGGAATGTCGCTAGGCCGTCCGTTCTCCCTGCGAAGTCGCAGGGCGTCTTCACAGCGCCCTAGCCCCCCCCACTCAATCCTGCGGCGAAAACCTGGAAGAGGCGAAAAAGTTCCGTTCGGCGCCCCTCGTTGTTTATCATTCGTCGTTCCTCCCTAAGAATCTGGCTGATGGGCCTCGAATATTCATCAGGGATCATGTCAATCAACCTACGGGCCGCTAAGAGCGACCTGGGGCTTGCTAGCCTGGCCACCTCAGTGCCGAGCAAGTACGCACCGGCCTCTTCGAACTCGACTGGTTCTCCGATTACGTCAACCCCTACGAGGTCGAATCGTCGGCTTTGCACAATATCCTCCTCGTAGTGCTCGAAGCAGTACACCACATCGCTAAGGTCTCGCGCCCGCTCCTCGGGCCGATCCTGATATGACACGATCTTCAAGAGCACTAGTCCCGGAATCGGCACCACGCGAACCGATAAGCCAGGGACAAGCTCCTCTAGCCTAGCGGAAGCAAATGCTTCCTCCACCCCAAGGGTGCTCATCACTTGATCGGTCCCAGGCCATTCCAGGCGGTCATTCTGTACTAGCTGTTCACCATAGGGAATCAGGTCGATTATTACATCTTGGCCAAATAGAAGTTCATGACGGACCGTGCCTGGTCCAAATCCAACCTCAAAGAGCCGCCGACGGGTCCTTTCAAAGTCCTCCCAACTGCCCGCCGCCACCAGGGCATCAACGTCTCGAGTCGCCCGGGCACTTGCCTCACCCCCTTGCCGGACGCGGAGGAGTATCTGAGGGACCGTGGCACCAATAAGCACAAAGTCCCGATTATCGGCCCCCAGGACACGTGCCAGGGCCGTGAGCGCTGGAATTACCCTCGGATCAATGGGCATGAAGGAGAGAAGTAAGATACCTGTTATAGAGGAGCTTCGCCGCTTCCAACTCCCGCTCCCGGCCCTGAAACACCAGCTCGGCGTAAACCAGTAACGGATGGGCAACGGGGAAATCAACCTGCTCATTCGAAGTAAAGCCGATGAGATGTGAGAATTGCCTGAGTACCGTCACCGGTCCTTGTTGAGATGGAAGCCACCTCAATCTCTTGGTGAGCTCTGCCGGCCAGTCCGATACAAAAAACCCAAGTTGATCCCCGCGAAAATGGTGCGTGAGGAGATCAGCAGCGAAGCCGCCGGTAACGGCGAAGCTAATTCCGGCTGCTTCGGACTCCTTCTGCAACTTGGCCAGTGTTTGATCCAAATCCCGCTCTGGAGGCTGGAAACGCCCGACCACGAGCTTGGGGCGCAGGATGTCTCCGTAACCCCCAAGCCAGAAATCAAACAGCTCACGCTTTCTGGTCAGGATCCACTCGTCATGGCCTTTCTGTTCAAGGTACCCCTTCTTCTTCAGCTCCCGCATGACTTGGGCGACAGAGCCCAAGGCGACGCCACTCGCCTTTGCGAGCTCCCGGTATGACATGGACACAGCTCGAGGTTCAGCCAAGAGGACGAAAACGACTTGAAGGCCGCTCGGCTGAGAGAGCCGTCCAATCTTGGATTCTGGCAGGCGCTTCGGCCTAGCGCCTTGGATGAGGATGTACAGCTTGCCAGGGCTGTCTATATAGACATTCCCCGCTTCGTCGACGAAGTTAACGCCGGCTTCGACGAGCCGCTGTGCCAAGCGAGGGGGTATATAATCGGCAAGCAGGAGCGGTCGTGCCTTGGCCTCCCGGCTATCCCGCTGTAGTTGGAGGATCAGATGTTCCAGTCGAGGCAGGCTGAGGCCCCGCTTTATCTCGTAGAAGTACGTCAGCCGCCCTATGTCTGTATCAAGGTCCAAACGGACGTCGAGCTCGGGGCGGTCTCGATGGACCACTCGGTACGTAGACTTTACCTTCTTCACGGGCTGGAGGGCCCGCAAGTGAGCCTCGCAGGCCTGAAGAACTTCCTTGTCCGTATCTGTCTTCCTCATGGCGCGTTCACTCTACCACAATGTTCACTGAAAGTGAACACTAAAAATTAGTGAACAGCCTCTAGCCGAAAATAACAGCTCACCCCGATACCGGCATGACGATCGGGAACAGCCTGACCCCCCAAGCTCGGTGACTGCCTGAGTCAGTGAGGTGGGGACTAACTGCTGACTCTGGGCGCCGGGTCGTCGGATTGGAAGCCGACGCGCCCGTGGGTTCCGTCACAAAAGGGTTTATTTTGGGACTGCCCGCAGCGGCAGAGCGAGAACGCCGTCCTGCCCTTGAGATCGAAC
>JAKEGQ010000290.1 GCA_022615475.1 Candidatus Methylomirabilota bacterium
CGACCAGGGGGTTGCCCTGGGAAATCAGCCCGCAGATGATCCCGTAGAAGGAAAGGTCCCCGAAATCGCCGTAGTTCAGGGGGATCTTGTAGACACCCGGGACGGCGGCGAAGTAGTGGTACCCGGCGAGCCCGGCGAGCATCCCGCCAAGGGTGAAGACCTGCAGCGGAACGTTTCGCGGGCTGATGCCCGAGTACCGGGCTGCCGACGGGCTGAGGCCAAAGGCCCGGATCCGATAGCCTACCGTGGTCTTGGCGAACATCCAGTACAGCGCCACGGCGACTCCCAGGGCAATGGGGATGGTGAACGCGCCTCCCAGGGCCGTGGGCGGGTAGACCGACTCGGACAACTTGAATCCCTCGCCTTCCCCGCCTCCGCCCATGAACGGACCGCCCTCTTTGATCATGTACGCGATCAGCCAGAAGACGATCGAGTTCAGCATCATCGTCACGACGATTTCATTCGTGTTGAAGCGTCCCTTGAGGAAGCCCGGGATGGCCCCGATCACGGCCCCGCCCAGCAGCGCTCCGAGCATCATCAGGCCGATCAGGATCGCCGGGGATACGGTCGGACTCTGGGATCCCTTCGCCCCGAAGGCCAGGGCCACCGCGAAGGCGACCAGCGCGCCGCCATAGAGTTGACCGGCGATCCCGATGTTCCACAGTCCGGCCTTCATCGGGACGATGAAGGCGCAGGTGCAAAGCAGAATGAAGATCGCGCGGTTGATGGTCAGGGGCAGGCCGAAGGGATTGGCGAAGGCATACGAGAAAAGGGCCCGATAGCCCGCTACGGGAGAGACCCCGGCCTGGCGAAAGATCAGTCCGACCACCACCAGCCCCACGAGGATCGCAAGCAGGGAGATGATCGTCGCCTCCCAGCCGGTGACCCTCTCCTTCTTCTGGAACTTGACGTCATGGCCCGCGAGTCGCAAGGAACTACCCCTGTTGGCGGATGCCCGCCATCATGGCCCCGATGTCCACCCGGCCGGCCTGTTCGATCGAGAAGATCCCCATGAACTCGCCCTCGTAGATCGGCGCCACACGATCGCTCAGCGACAGGACTTCCTCAAGGTCTTCCGAGATGAGCAGAATGGCGGCCCGGGCCCTCTTCGCCTCCAGGAGTTTGTTCTGGACGAATTCCGTGGCTCCGACATCCAGGCCCTGGGTGGGGAGGTTGGCGATGATCAACCTCGGCTTGCGAGACAGGACGCGGGCCAGGATGAGTTTCTGAAGGTTCCCACCCGAGAGGCTCTTGGCCAGGGTTTCCGGACCGGGTGTGACGACCCCGTACTCCGAAATCAATCCCTCGGTGAGCCGGCGCGTCTTCCCCACATCCACGACCCCGCACCGTGAGAAGGACCTGTCGAAGTGGTAGTTCATCAGGACGTTGTCGGTCAGGGAGGTGTCGCCGATCGAACCCACATCGACCCGGTCCGACGGAACGTAGCCCATCCCCTTCTTCCATCGGTCTAGGCTTTCGGAATGGGTGATCTCGATCCCGTCCATCCGCACGCCGCCGCTCTCGACTTTGCGCAAGCCCGCCAACACCTCGGCCAGGACCTGCTGTCCGTTCCCGGAGACACCTGCAATCCCGAAGATCTCCCCTTCATGGACAGTGAAGGACACCTCCTTCAGGGCCGGCTGATCCTTGTCGTTCATCGCAGAGAGGTTGTTTACTTCGAGAACGGGTTGACCCCGCTCCACCTCCACGCGCTCCAGCCGGAAGATGACCTCGCGGCCGACCATTTCCCTGGCCAGACTGTCCTCGGTCGCCTCCGATGTGTGGAGTCGAGCGGTGACCTGGCCCTGGCGGAGCACGGTGACCCGGTCACTGATACTCAGAACGATCGGCAGCTTGTGGGTGATGAACGGGACGAGGGCGAGATCGTCTCCCGTCATGATGCGGATCGACTCCATGAGTCTCTCCGTTTCCGGCGGTGCCAGGGCCGTGGTGGGCTCGTCCAGGATCAGAATCCGGGCGCCTCGATACAACGCCTTCAGGATCTCCACGACCTGCTTCTCGCCCTCCGAAAGCTGCCAGACTTTCGCCTTGAGGTCGATCTTGAACCCATACCGGTCGCAGAGGTCCGCAATCTCTCCGCGGATTCGCTTCAGGTCGGGGATCCTGCCCGCCCCGGGATGACCCAGGATGATGTTCTCGATGACGGTGTGGGCGGGGATCAGCTTGCGGTTCTGGTGAACCATCCCGATACCGAATTGAATGGCATCGAGGGGGGAGCGGAAGTTCACCTTCTCCCCGTGAACGTAGACCCCGCCTTCGTCGGGTTGGAGCAGCCCGAACAGGATCTTCATCAGGGTGGTCTTCCCTGCGCCGTTTTCGCCCAGGATGGCGTGGATTTCGCCCGCCCGGATTTCGAAGTCGATGCTGTCGTTGGCGACGACGCCGGGGAATCGCTTGGTGATTCCCTTGGCCTGCAAGACCGTATCGCCGCGCCTGACGGTTGGATTGGAGCTCATATCACTCGCTGCCTGAGAGCTTTCGTCGCCGGCATGCCGTCGACGGGGCCGCACTCGCAGATCCGGATGGCCACCCCATCGCCCGCGCGGGCTCCCGGTCTCGCTTCGCCCCCGCGGAAGGGTGAGGCTCCCGTCCCGAGCGCTGCGCCCAGGACGAGAGCCTCACCTGTTTGTGACTAGTCGTCAAGCATCACGAACGGAACCGCGGATCTACTCCAGGATGGTCGTCCCCGCCAGATCGAAGTTGAACTGAGAAAGGAGCCATTCGGTGGTCGGCACCACACCGGCGGCCTTGACCACGGTGCCCTCGGCCGGGATCGGCAGGCCATCGAGTTCCAGGCCTGTCCCGTTGCTCACGAACTCATGCTCCGTGAACGGATCCCATTCACCATTCATCATCTGCTCGCGTCGCTGTGCGACGAGATCGAGGATCTCCTGCGGGATGAGCGGGAGCGCCGCCGGGCTGATGGCGTCGATGCCGGTCTTGCCGGCGTTCATCAGGTCAACGGTCGGTTCGACGGTGCCGTCAGCCAGGGTCATCGTCGTCTCCATCCCCGGGTACAGGATGGTCTCTGGCGTCATGTTCCCCGCCAGGTAGTCCAGGACCATCTGCTCGTAGATGACTTCCCAGCGCGTGTCGAACGATACGGCGACGGTGTCGGTGTCGGACCATCCGTACTCACCGACGATGTCCATGTCCTTACCGACGAACCAGACGCCCTTCTCCTTGGCGACGTCCATGGTGGAGCTCGAGTCAGTCTGCTGGGTCAGGACATCCACATTGTAGGTATCGACCAACGTCTCGGCGATGGCTCGCTCTTCAGCGGGAAGGTACCAGTTGCCGGCGAACTTGACATAGACGTTGATCTCCTTGCCGAGAAGCTCCGCCGCATCCTGGACACCCAGGATGAAGCCGGCCTGGCGCCGGATCACCTGGACGTTCGGGAAGGCAGAGGTGATGCCGATGTTCCCCGTCTGGGTCAGGGCTCC
>JAKEGQ010000291.1 GCA_022615475.1 Candidatus Methylomirabilota bacterium
TCGCCACCCTGACCAAGGAGGCCATGGACCACCTCGCCCGCGCGTAAAAGGGTGGGCCGTGACCGCGCTCGAGGGCTAGCAATGAGGACTGAGCCCTTCGACGGGCGCTCAGGGCGAGCGATGAGGACTGAGGGTTCAAGGCAAGAAAAGAGCCCCAAGTGACCCGTTCTGATCCTCGCTCCCAGGCGGCCGGTCCCTGTGTTCCTTCTCCTCGGCTCTTCCCAGAGCGGGGGAGAGTATCTCGGTGAACCCGAGCTGCAGGGGCCGCCGGTCCCTCCGGATCACGAGACCCGGTAATGGAGACCGAATCGAACCTCTTGGGGCTCACCTCGGAAATATACTGAGCGGCGTTCCCCCGTCAAGAAAAAAATTCGCCACACGCAACGCGACGCATCATCCGACGAGGACTCAGGACTGAGGGCTGAGGGCTGAGCAATGAGGACTGAGGTGCTGTGGAGGACCCTGATGCGGTCCATCCTGGTTGTCCTGGTATGGTGCGTTTTCGCTCTCGTTGGGACCGGCGTCGCGCACGCCCAGATTGCCCTGGATTCCCGGAATCCCGAAGGTGGCGGCCACTTCGGCAGAGCCGTTGCCATGGGGGACGTCACCGGGGATGGCCGGGCCGACATCATCGTCGGGGCCCAGCTCGAGGATGTAGGGGCGGCGAGCAACCATGGGAGGGTCTACGTTTATAACGGACGGACGCGGGCGTCCATCTACACGCTGACCTCGCCCGGCTCACCGAGTTGTGGGTCCGAGGGATGCCGCTTCGGAAGGGCCGTGGCCGCGCAGGACGTCACCGGAGATGGTCGGGCCGACATCATCGTCGGCGCTCCCTTTGAGGATGTGGGAGGGAATTCTACGCAGGGGCGAGTCTACGTGTTTGACGGGGCGACGGGCACGCTGACCCTGACGCTGAATACTCCGAACCCTCATTTCGCCGCGCACTTCGGGGATGCGGTGGCAGCGGGGGACGTCAATGGAGATGGCCGTGCCGATGTCATCGTGGGGGCGCCCGGCCAATGTGTCGACGTCCCGCCGCTCACGTGCGCGGGCCGCGTCTTCGTGTTCGATGGCAGGACCGGCGCACTAATCCGCACGCTGGACACGCCGAGCCCCACCTCAGCCGGGGTATTTGGGAGGTCCGTAGCGGCGGGAGACGTGACTGGCGATGGCCGGTCCGATATCATCGTTGGTGCGCCCGGGGAGTTTGCTGGGCAAGGCAGAGTCTACGTGTTTGATGGCTCTAGCGGCGCACTGATCCGCACGCTGACCTCTCCCTTCGCCTTTGCTTGCGTGTTGGGGCTCCCCGAGTGCTCATTCGGCTTCTCCGTCAGTGTCGGTGCAGGTGGGGCGTCAACAGTCATCGTGGTCGGCGCTCCTTTGGAGGATGATGCTGAGCCCCCCGCGGAAGGCTTCCCTGATCAAGGGCGCGTCTACGTCTTCACGGCGTCCGGCGCCCTCGCGCATGCCCTCACCACTCCTCATCGCGAGCGCGGATGCCCGGACCAGTGCAATCGCTTCGGGGTGGCCGTCGCCGCGGCCGACGTCAATGGCGATGGACATCCGGATATCATCGCGGGCGCCAACGCGGAATTGAACAAGCAGGGCAGGGTGTATCTCTTCAATGGCGTGGATGGGTCGTTGCTCCGAAGGCTTGATTCCCCCAGCCCGGTGGAGATCAACGAGGTCCTCTTCGGGTCGGCGGTCGCGGCAGGGGACGTGGACGGGGACGGCAAGGCAGACATCCTCGTCGGGGCTTTCCGCGATGACGTGGGTGGTGTCGAGGAACAGGGGAGGGCGTACCTCTTCCTGCCGGCGAAGCCCCCGCCACGGAGAGTCGTGATCGACTTTGAGACCCCTTCCCTTGAGGGAGCCGACCGACGGATCGATAATCCATACACTGATGCGGTCCTTGGGGTGACATTCACCTCCGGGCCCACGGCCGGGGCGGCGGATGCCGTCGTCGGGCTCGTCAAAAACCGGGTGACCAGTGCGTGCGTTGAGCCCGCAGACACGAACCAGAAGTTAGGGACCGGGCGGCAGGCGTTCGCGCCAGGCGGCTCGATCGGGCTGAGCGGGTTCCCGATCAGGGCGACATTCTCGATACCCATCTCAGCCTCTCCTATCGAGGGGCTGTTCGTGTCGGTGGAGTTTCAGGCATCGAGCGGGACCCGGCTGCGCCTTCGCCTCTTTGACCCCGAGGGCAGCGAGCTGGTCTCGCTGACGGAGCCGGCTCTGCCGGCGGACGGGACGTGTGGCTATCCCGGCGGGCCGCGCGCCAGGAAGGTGCTGTCGGTCACCGTGGCAAGACCCGTGGCCTTTGCCCTTATGGAAGAGGTAGAGCCGGATGGCCGGGTATTCGTCATTGACAACTTCACCTTCGGTCTGCGCCCGATCCTGGTCACTCCTCCGGAGCCCCCCATCCCCCGGCCCCGACCGATTCCCCGCTGAGAGGAAATCACGCCTGTCGGCCCCCCGCCCTGAGCGGGTCGACTGAGCGGTTCGACGTTGCTCAGACTTCGGCTGAGCTCAGTCGAATGCCCCGCCCTGAGTGTGTCGAAGGGCTCGCCGAAGTCCTGCCGAAGGGTCCTCATTGCTCAGCCTTCAACCCCTGGTTGGCCCACGGGGCGGTTGACAGGAGAGGCGAGTCAGGATAAATTTCGATCACACGCGAGGCGATCCTGCGCTAGAGGCGGTGAAGAAGGTGCAAAACAGGAAAGTAGAGCGGTTCATCAAGATCCTTCGGCAGCACATGCGGGAGCTTAAGGAGCGCTACAACGTAACCTCCCTGGGCCTGTTCGGCTCCTACGTCCGTAATCAGCAGACCCCTCGGAGCGATCTGGACGTCCTCGTAGAGTTTGCAGAGGCACCGCACATCTTTGAATTCATGGACCCAGAGAGACACTTGGCGAAACTGCTTCGTGCTAGGGTGGAGCTTGTCAGCCGGAAAGCGTTGAAGGGGAATATCGGACAACGAATCCTCTGCGAAGTCGTTCACGTGTAAATCTCAGCATGGGGGATGGAATGAAGCTGCGGGTGGTATTGGAACCAAGTGACGAAGGAGGCTTCACGGTCTATGTGCCGTCTCTTCCGGGGTGCATCAGCGAAGGCGAGACAGAGGAAGAGGCGTTGGCTAATATTCGGGAAGCGATTGAGCTTTACCTCGAACCGGTCGACGACGATCTGACTCGAAACGAAGGGGCCAAGGTTCGGGAACTGGTCGTATGACCAAGGTTCCCTCGCTTGACTATCACCGCATTGTTGCAACGTTACAACGAGCTGGCTGGATTGTGGTTCGGCAAAGAGGGAGCCACATACGGCTCCAGAAGAGACTCCCAACTGAGGTGCTCAAGGTGACGGTCCCCGCCCACAGGCCTGTAAAGCGATCTACACTGGCTCACATCCTAAAGCAAGCGCGCCTGACGCCTGAGGAGTTCCTGGAATATCTCCGCTGAAGATTGCGCCGATGTCCATCGTTGGGCTGATTCCTCTCTGCCAAGGAAGGAAAGGAAAGAGAGGTTAGCATATGAGGAAGATACCCATCATCGTCGCTTCGGTTTGGTTGGTCAGCGGGGTGGCGGGGGCCCGTGAGGGGCGCATCGTGGACCTCAAGAAGGTCCCTCCGGACCACCAGGTCGAAGGCGTCAATTACTGCAAGGGGACGTACCGGCTGAAGTTCAAGGATGGCTCGACCAGTGACTTCAAGGAATTCGACCTCAGGTTCAAGACCGACTCGGGACCGACCGGGCCGAATCCGGGTGCCCCGGTCCTGATTCCGACGGGGATGGCCGGGGACCGGGCATTCCTCGTCTTTGCCGACCTGGATGAGATGAAGACCCCCCTCAAGAAATCCTACTAACACCCCAGTTCCTCAGTCCTCAATCCTCAGTCTTGAGCCCCCTTCCCCCTGCTCCTCCTGACTCGTCTTCCTCTGTTCCTCCGAATCCCCAAGCCGCCTTTTCCGACGGCCTTTGATATTGACAGGTGTTCGAAAAATCTCTAACGTATTGTTAGCATTATGTCCGTGCTTTTACGGCGTGTAGGAAACGGGGAAATGGCAGATGAGGACGATACGGACATACGCCCTCTTTGCGGCCGTTCTTGCTTGGGTTCTCTCACCGA
>JAKEGQ010000292.1 GCA_022615475.1 Candidatus Methylomirabilota bacterium
ATCCTGGCCATGGCCTTCGACCCCAAGGCTTTCCGGCGCAGGATGAACCTCATCTGATTTTGGGCAGGAATTGTCTTGCTGATTATCTCCAGAGGAGACCAGGCTCAGGTGATCGTCATTCGCGCAAAGACGGGAACGCTGATTTGCCAGTGATTTCCCGACTCCCGCCTTCGTGGGGGTGACCTTATGAACGGATTCTGAGAGTGTCTTTCAGAACTTGAAACTCGAAACTTGAAACCGAAACTGATTCCAAGCAACCAGGAGCGGCCATGAAGCTCGAGATCAAGATCCCCGAAGTGGGGGAATCGGTGCAGGAAGCCTTGCTGGCTCAGTGGTACAAGAAGGACGGAGAGAAGGTCCGGAAAGATGAGGTGCTCTTCGTCATCGAGACCGACAAGGTCACTCTCGAGATAGCCGCCGAGGAGGACGGGGTCCTCCACATCGAGGTGCCGGAAGGTGAGACGATTGCCGTGGGGGCTGTGGTGGGGTTTCTCGATACGGAGGGGGCGGTGGAGCCTCAGCGTTCTCCCGGGACGAAGCCCTCCCGCGAGCCTGAGAGGAAACAGGCGGAGCCTGCGGAACCAGAGCCCGGGGCGGCTGCAGCAAAGTCTTCGCCATCCCGGCGCGAGGCCGAGCCTGAACCGGAGGTCCCGTCGCAGGAGACAGACGTTGCGCCTGCCGTCCGGCGCCTCGCTGCGGAAAAGGGCGTCGATCTTTCCAGGGTCGAAGGGACGGGGCCTGCGGGCAGGGTGACGAAAGGGGACGTTCTCCTGTTCGTCGAAGGTCGTGCGGGTGAGATGCAGACCGAAGGGGCCGAGCCCGCGCGTCCCACCGCGAAACGCGAACCTGAAGAGCGCCGCACTGATGCCGACGAGACTTCGAAACGGCCGGCCACTTCGGACCGGAAGGAGTCCTCGCCGGGCGAGGAGAGGGTATCGCGGCAACCCATGAGCCGCATTCGGCTGCGCATTGCCGAGCATCTCCTGGAAGCCCGCCGAAACACCGCCATGCTGACGACCTTCAATGAGATCGACATGAGTCGGGTGCTGCAGATTCGGGCTCGCTACAAGGAATCCTTCAAAAGGAAGTACGGGATCGGCCTGGGGCTTATGTCGTTTTTTGTCAAAGCCTCGGTCCAGGCTCTCCAGGACTATCCGGAAGTCAACGCGTTCATCGAGGGAAAGGATATCGTCACCCATCATTATTATCATGTCGGGGTGGCTGTGGGGGCCGAGCGGGGACTGGTGGTTCCCGTGATCCGGCACGCAGACCAGCTGAGCTTCGCTGAAATCGAAGAGGCCATCGCCGAGTTTGTCAGGAAGATCAGTGAAAACCGGCTGGATCTTTCAGACCTTGAAGGGGGCACATTCACCATCAGCAATGGCGGGGTCTACGGCTCGCTCCTCAGCACTCCCATCCTCAACAGCCCCCAGAGCGGCATCCTGGGCATGCACAAGATCGAGGACCGGCCCGTGGTCGTGGATGGCCAGATCGTGGCGCGTCCCATGATGTACGTCGCCTTGAGCTACGACCACCGGATCATCGACGGACGCGAGGCCGTCGGGTTCCTGAAACGCATCAAAGAGTGCGTCGAGGACCCGGAGCGCATGCTTTTCGCCATCTGATTTCCCTCATCGGACGAGCTGCAGTCTGTTCGATTCTGCAGCCAGTCCCGCTACCGGCGCTGGTGAAACGAAACAAGGAGCGGTCGGGATGGAATCCCGCAGAAACTATGATCTGGTCGTCATCGGGGCTGGCCCCGGCGGCTATGTGGCTGCCGTTCGTGCGGCTCAGCTCGGGATGAAAGTGGCCTGCATCGAAAAGGACAGCAGGCCGGGGGGAACCTGCCTCAACGTGGGCTGTATCCCCAGCAAGGCCCTGCTCGATTCGACGGAGCTCTACAATTTTGCCGGGCATCAATTTGCCGAGCACGGGCTCAAGACGGGCAAGATCAAAGTTGACCTTGCAGCCATGATGCAGCGCAAGGACAAGGTTGTCGCCGCTTTGAGCGAGCATGTCAGAAAGCTCCTTGAAGGCCAGGGCGTTCACGTGGTACGGGGCACGGCGATGCTCCGGGGCGCGGATGCGGTCGAGGTCCGGAGCGACTCCGGTGAAGATGTGGATGAATCGCCTGCGCTTCTCAAGGCGAAATTCATCCTTCTCGCCACGGGAAGCGCACCGGTGGAGGTTCCGGGCCTTCCCTTCGACGGATCGAGGATCGTGAGCTCCACCGAGGCCCTGGCTTTCAAATCTATTCCCCGCACTCTCGGCATCGTGGGCGGTGGCTACATCGGGCTCGAGCTCGGGTCCGTGTGGAACCGTCTGGGCTGCCAGGTGACGGTCATCGAAATGATGTCTAGGATCGCCGCGACCCTGGACGGCCAGGTCGGAAGGAGTCTGCAGCGTATCCTGAGCAGGCAGGGTTTGGAATTCCACCTGTCCACACGGGTGACGGGAGCGGAGGTGAGCGCTGAAGGGGTGCGGGTCCGCATGGAGTCGGACGACGGGGAGAAGACCGCTGACTTCGAACGGTTGCTGGTTGCCGTGGGGAGGAAGCCCTTGACGCACGGACTGGGGCTCGAAGAGGTGGGGGTCCGGGTCGACTCCCGGACCGGACAGGTGCTGACCGATGCCGGATTCAGAACTTCGGTTCCCTCCATCTATGCCGTTGGGGACCTGGTGGCCGGTCCCATGCTGGCGCACAAGGCGTCGGCCGAGGGAGTGGCCGCCGTCGAGTGCATGGCCGGGCTTCCCGGAGAGGTCAACTACGATGCCATTCCCGCCATTGTGTACACGTCGCCCGAAGTGGCTTCGGTGGGAATCACCGAGGAGCAGGCCAAGGAGCGCTCCATTCCTCACCGCATCGGAACCTTTCCTTTCTCCGGCGTGGCCCGCGCCGTCTGCATGGGCGAAACCGAAGGATTCGTCAAGATCATCGCCCACGAGAGATCGGATCGCATCCTCGGCGTCCACATCCTGGGGCCCCGAGCCTCGGAGCTGATCGCGGAGTGCACCCTGGCCATGGAGCTCAACGCCGCTTCGGCGGATCTTGCCCGGACGATCCACGCGCATCCCACCTTTTCTGAGTCGGCTTACGAAGCCGCTCTTTCCATAACGCGGCGCGCGTCGCTGAAGCGATGAAGGCTTTGGTCGCCTGGACCATGCCATTCTTGATAAGTGTTGTGAATCATGGGATAGTCGCCATGCGTCGGAATCGATGTGTCGCGTCTATGAGAGGTTCAGGAGCATTGCATGGCGAAGTCGCGCCTTCGGATCATCGTAACGGGCTTGGTCGGATTGTACCCTGTGGGCGGTGTGGCCTGGGATTACCTGCAGTATGTGATCGGGTTTGCCCGGCTGGGCCACGACGTCTATTACCACGAGGACACCTGGAGCTGGCCGTATCACCCCCTTGAGAAAACCTACACGCAGGATGCGTCCTACTCTGCCGCCTACCTGGCCGACTTCTTCAAGTCCTACGCCCCCGATCTCTCCCAAAGATGGCACTATCTGCACCTTCACGAAACCAGTTTCGGCATGTCGCGGAAATCCTTCGACGAGGTTGCCGCGACGGCGGACATCTTCCTCAATGTGAGCGGCGCCTGCATGATTCCCGAGGAGCTTTCCCCCCGGTGCGTGAAGGTGTTCCTCGACACGGACCCCGGCTACAATCAGATCATGTTGAGCGAACGGTTTGACTGGTCGGAAAATGTAGACCGATGGTGCCGGAGCGTGGAGGCTCACGACCAGCATTTCACCTAC
>JAKEGQ010000067.1 GCA_022615475.1 Candidatus Methylomirabilota bacterium
CGGGGCCTGGACCTGAGGCGCGTCGCGACAATGAACCGACTCGCCACCGGCGGCCTCATTCCGGACCTCACCATCCTCCTCGATCTCGATCCCCGCGAGGGGCTCCGCCGGGTGAGGGAGCGTGGCCAGGTCCCACTGCCCGAGCCCTTCCTGGATCGCCTGGAGTCAGAGGCCCTGGAGTTCCACGACCGGGTGCGCGAGGGGTATCTCCACCTCGCCCGAGAAGAACCTCATCGATTCCTCGTCGTCGATGCCACGCGCCAGCAAGAGACAGTCGCCAGAGAGATCTGGCAGCGGGTCGAGCCACTGATCGGGAGCTGGGCCGTTCAAGGGGGAGGACGGTCGTGAGTTTTTCCGGCATCCTCGGCCAGGGACGTGCGGTCTCGCTGCTCAAGCGGGCAATCGAGACCGATCGCCTGCCGCATGCGCTCCTCTTCACCGGACTCAAAGGCGTTGGGCGGTGTCTGACGGCGATCACGGTTGCCAAGGCGCTCAACTGCCTGGAGAGGGTCGAGGGCGATTGTTGTGACCGATGTCCCCCCTGTAACAAGATCGCCAAGAGCATTCACCCCGATGTCCATCTGATCACCCCGGAAGGCGCCACCGTCAGGATCGATCAGATCCGCACCCTGACCCGCGAGGCCACGCTCAAGCCTTACGAGGGACGGGGAAAGGTCTTCATCCTGGATCAGGCCGAGACGATGACGGAACAGGCCCAGAATGCGCTGCTCAAGACCTTGGAAGAGCCCCCACAAGCCACCTTCCTGATCCTCATCGCCCCAGAGGCCTCGGCACTTCTTCCCCCGATCGCTTCCCGCTGTAGCCAGATCCGATTCGCCCCCCTGCCCGAAGGGGCCATTGCCACCCGGCTCCGCGAGCAGGGATGTGAGGAGGGGGAGGCCACCCTCCTGGCCAGCCTCGCTGGCGGCAGCCTCGGCCGCGCGCAAGAGCTGCGCAAGAGTCCGCTCGCAGATGTCTGGGATCTGGTGGGCCAGGCCTTTGCCCTTCCTCCTGGCAGGAGCGTCCCCATCCTCGACCTGACAGAGCGGATCCTCCGTCAGAAGGAGACCGTCCCTCTCTTCCTCGAGGCGCTCCTCGCATGGTGCCGGGACCTCATGGTCTCAAAGGTCACGGGTCACCAGGAGCTCCTGGTCTATCGAAACCGAGCAGCGGCCCTGCGAGGCCAGAGTGAGGGCCTCGCGCTGAGACAGCTTCTGGCGATGTATCGCACGGTGAAGCAGACCCTGGACGGACTCGGACGATACGCGAACCCCCGGCTCAGCCTGGAGGCGATGTTCCTCACGCTCCGCGACCTTCAGGCCGCTTAGACGGATCTCTCCGCGTGGAGCGCCATCCAACTCGATGAGTGAGCGGACCATCTACATCACCACCCCGATCTATTACGTCAACGACGTCCCGCATCTCGGTCACGCCTATACGACTATCCTGGCCGACGCGCTCGCGCGGTTCAAGCGCTTCACAGGGCATCGCGTCTTCTTTCTTACGGGGACCGACGAACACGGGGACAAGATTGCACAGGCGGCCGCCAAGGCCGGTGAAGAACCGCAGGCGTATGCCGACCGGATCAGCGCCGCCTTCCGGGACACCTGGCGGGCCCTGAAGATCACGCATACCCGCTTCATCCGCACAACCGAGCCCTCCCACCAGCGAGTGGTTCAGGCCCTCCTGCAACGGATCCACGACCGCGGGGAGATCTATCTCGGTGAATACGGCGGCCGGTACTGCTTCGGCTGCGAGCGCTTTTATGCCGAGCGAGAGCTCGAGGACGGCAAATGCCCCGATCATCAGGTTGAGCCCACCTTCATCAAGGAGCGAAATTATTTCTTTCGTATGAGCAGATACCAGGAGCGGCTGATCAAGCACCTCGAGGAACACCCCGGCTTCATCCGTCCCGAAGGGTACCGAAATGAGGTGTTGGCCTTTCTCCGGGAGCCCCTCGAAGACCTGTGCATCTCGCGTCCTGTCAGCCGCCTGAGATGGGGGATCCCGCTCCCCTTCGATCGCGACTATGTCACCTACGTCTGGTTTGATGCCCTGATCAATTACTTGAGCGGCCTCGGCTATCCGGACAGTGAAGAATCGAAAATCTTCTGGCCCGAGGCCAATCACCTGATCGCCAAGGACATCGTCAAACCCCACGGCATTTACTGGCCCACCATGCTCTGGGCGGCCGAGATCCCCCTGTACCGCCATCTGCACGTGCACGGGTACTGGAAGGTGGAGTGGGGCAAGATGTCCAAGAGTCTCGGCAATGTGGTTCGGCCGCTGGACCTCACCGAGAAATACGGCCGGGACGCCCTCCGCTATTTCCTCCTGAGAGAGATGGTCTTCGGACTGGATGCCAGCTTCAGCGAAGACGCCTTGGTCAGCCGGCTGAACTCCGACCTGGCCAATGATCTCGGCAACCTGCTGAGCCGCGTCTTGGCCATGATCGAGAAGTACATCAGCGGCAGGATCCCCCAACGGGTAAGCCCCGAAAGTCTCCAGGACCGCGCGCTGGTCCAGCAGGCCGAAGCCGCTCCGACGACCGTCACGGGCGCGGTGGATGAGCTTGCCTTCAACCGCGCGCTCGAGGCCCTGTGGGAGCTGGTGAATGCGGTCAACAAGTATATCGACAGCACCAAGCCCTGGGAGCTCAGCAAGAAGGACCCTCACACCCTGGAGCGGGTCTTGTACCATGCCTGGGAGGCCTTGCGGATCGTGGGGCTCCTCGTCTCGCCCTTCCTGCCCGAGACCGGGCAGGCCATTACCGACCAATTGGGGATCCACGGAAATGTTGAGGCCATGCGGATCGAGCAGGCCGGATGGGGAAGCGGTCCCACCTCCGGTACGATCCGCAAGGGACCACCCCTCTTCCCCCGGGTAGAGGGGGGCTTTGCGGCGATTCGGGCCGAGGAGGAGGCCAACCCAACTATCCTCCAGATCAGCCTCGCGGAATTTCAGCGCCTCGACCTCAGAGTAGCCGAGATCGTGCGTGCCGAACCCGTCGCCGGCTCGAAAAAGCTCCTCAAACTCACCGTGCGTCTCGGCAAGGAGGAACGAACTCTGGTTGCGGGGCTGCAGGGGCACTACACTCCAGAGGCGCTCATCGGCAAGAAGGTGGCCGTCGTTGCCAATCTCAAGCCTGCGCGCATCCAGGGAATCGAATCGCAGGGGATGGCCCTGGCCGCCGAGGACGCCGAAGGGCGCATCGTCCTGCTCATCCCGGACAAGGATATTCCCCCCGGCTCCAAGATCCGGTAAGCCCGGTTTGCCCTCACTCACCAATTTCTTGAAGAGCGCCTTCAGGGAGGGGTAAGGCCAGCGCACACCTGGACAGGATCCACTGGATCAGATGGGGGTTGGTGACCCACGACGGTTTTCAAGGCGGTACAGATCGTGGGCCAATGGTGAGGAAAGTTCGCATGCACCTCGCCCAGGACTCCGGGAACCCCGGCAATTTCGCGATTCGCGGCATCGGGCGCGTGACTGCGGGCAAGCCGACGCCCCAGACAATCCCCCGATTGTGTTGCGCCCCCTACAATGGCGTCCGCATTCCCCGCCGCGAAGAGGTTCACATACACGACACCGTCAGAACGGGTGGGACGGCTCTGGGGGGCCTCGTCGGAGTTGCTGTACGCAGCATTACAACTCTCCGAAAAGGGATGGTTGTTCAGGTCCGTGATCCAGGTGTCATCTCCGGGCTGGTTCGTCGTGAAGAGGGCGGGCGGCGCATGGAAGCACTGGCCGCATGGAGACAGCTGGCTTGCGGTGGTCGCCCTTCTGCCGCCGCACAGCTGCCGCCGCGCACGGTCGGGCTCGCTGGCATCGCCGCAGGTGAAGACCCCGCCAGCGCCATGGTTCGGGGCTGCTAGTGCAACGAACTCAGAAACCGTGATGGCGCCGCCCCGCCGGCTCCCCATCAGGTTCTTGAGGTAATAGCGACTACTCATCGCGCCCTGGCTGTACGCAATGATTCCCACGCGACCCCTCCGCTGATAGGCCGGCATGTTGAGGATGCCGACCTGCTGCGCACCTCGACTATCAGGTCCCCCTTCGATGATCGCCAGAATGTCTTGGGCATCTTCCGTAATGCTGCGACCATAATTCTCGGGGTGCGCGCTCCCGTGGACCGGCAGCTCCAAGTAAAACGCGTCAAGGGGAAGCTGCGGATTCGCCGCCAATGCGGCGGCGAACGAGGTCCCCCCGACAGTGTTAAACCACGACTCATTTGAGTCCCCGCTATGACCATGGACGAACAGCACCGGTACCCTAGGCGCTGCGCAACCACTCCCCAGCGCCCCTACGGCGACCACGCAGACCGTGACTACGAGCCGCCATCTCTTGCGTATCCGAACGAGCGCACCCATACGCGATTCCCCCTGCTGGCTTTCACCAGAGCCGCCCGCGACCGAGGCCGACATGCGTCACCGACAAAGGAATGGCGGGATTATATCTCAAGGCCTCCGCCCTTTCCAAAGGGAAACCTGTCGAGGGGACGGTGCCCCCCAGCAACTGCGATCGATTCGCTAACCATCCAGTGCTGGGCTCATCTTCTCAAATTGAGAAATTCTGCACGTCCCCTAACCGGCATCTCAGGGACGAGAGTCGCGAAAATCAGGAGCAGCTTTCGCGTGGGTTGCCCAAAAAGGATGCAGTGGCTTGGAATGATACAGGGCGGTGTGGAGGATAGGGTAGTTTACAGAGACGCGGGTTCGTGTTGCGCGAGCTTTGCGTGACAGCAAGGGCAGGCTTCGTGCAGATCTAACAAGCCGTTCAGCATGTAGGCGACCCATTGGATCGGCTGAACCCAGATCTTACATGAAGTGCAGAATAGCATCTGCGTGAGCCCCCCTGTGCCACACTTCATCTTCATTGAGTAGTAGCAACCAGCGTGCCAACCGAAGTTTCTTGGCTCCAATTGCGCCTCACCGTGTTACACGAACGACAAGTGACCGTTGGTTCCTCTCTTTTCACCGCCAGGGATGCATGAATGGATCTTTTCCGACAAAGCACGCATGCAAGACGAGGACACTATCGCTGACCAGTTTATGAGCACTCGTCACGTCCCTCTCAGTGCCTTGTTCCTCCCACCAGGCTAGCCTCGGCACCAAATTGATTCTCTAAGGGGCTTCTTATGCATAATAAAAAGCTTTCATTCCAAATAGTTATACATATATTCGTAAAAGCAATGACATGGGTATGTATTATTGATTTGACCGATACTACGTGGCTTGTTGAAAATGGCGGCAGAAGCGACACTGAATATCAGTGGCCACAATGGGGACGGAAGGAGGACCGCAATGATCTTCAGGCAATTCCTCAGGCCGGAGACCGGCTGTGCTTCATACGTCTTCGGGTGAGGAGGAAAAAGCTCTGCGGCTGTGGTGGATCCACGGCAGGAGATCGATCAATATCTCGAGGCCAGCGAGAAGAGCCGAATGCGGGTCACGCATATCATCGAGACCCACATTCAGGCGGATCACCTCTCCGGCTGCCGCGAGCTGGCGGCAAAGACGGGCGCCCCTATTTACCTCCACGGGGCTGCGCAGGCGCATTTTCCTTTTCAACCGTTGAAAGATGGAGACGAGCTCGAGCTGGGTAACGTCAAGGTGCGCGTCCTCCACACGCCGGGTCATTCCCCTGACAGCATCTGCCTTCTCGTGACCGACAAGACCAGAGGTCCTGAACCCTGGCTCCTCTTGACCGGAGACACCCTCTTCGTCGGGGACGCCGGCCGCCCAGACCTCCACGGTCCCGAGGAGTCCAAGCGACTCGCCGAACAGCTCTACGACAGCCTGTTCCTCAAGCTTGCTCCGCTCGATGACGCGCTGGCGCTGTATCCGACCCACTTCGCCGGCTCGGCCTGCGGCCGCGCGATGAGCGGCAATCCCAGCTCCACGCTGGGATTCGAGCGGCGGTTCAATCCGGCACTGAAGCCCCGGTCCAAGGCGGAATTCGTCCGGTTCATGCTCGAGAATCTTCCTCCGCAGCCCCCCGAGTTTGCCACCATCCGACGCAAGAATCGCGGCGAGATCTGAGCCGTGAATGTGAGGGCCGACGTCAAGCGTCCTGCACCCGAGATCCGCCTCGGCCTCCGGGAGAATCTTGGCCAGTTCTCGCTCTTGGTTCTGATCACGGGCTTCGTCGGGTCCATGGTCGGGCTCGAACGGACCGTCGTTCCCCTGATCGGGGAGCAGGAGTTCGGCCTCACCTCGAAGACCGCCATCGTCTCCTTCATTATCAGCTTCGGCATCGTCAAGGCCATCTGCAACTTCTTCGCCGCTCGAATCTCCGAGACCTGGGGCCGGAAGCGGGTGCTCGTGTTGGGCTGGATCATCGGGCTGCCGGTCCCGTTCATCATTATTTTTGCAAACGCGTGGTTCTGGTTTGATGTGGCTAACATTCTGCTGGGAATTAACCAGGCGCTGACCTGGTCGATGACGGTCATCATGAAGGTCGACTTGGTGGGTCCCAAGCGGCGCGGGCTGGCCCTTGGTCTTAATGAATTCGCCGGGTATTTGTCCGTGGGGGTAATGGCCTGGCTCACGGGGGAGATCGCCGCCGCCTACTCGCTGCGACCAGAGCCGTTCTACCTTGGCATCGGCATCGCCGCGGCGGGCCTGGTCTGCTCTGTGCTGTTTGTCCGGGAGACCATCGATCATGCTCGGTTCGAGGCTCGGCAGCATACGTCTCAGGTCCCCGCCCTTACATCAGCAAGTTCCGACAATCCTGTGCCGAGTCACCCCTCGGTCAAGGAGATCTTTGCGCTGACCACCTGGAAGGAACCGGCGCTTTCATCCTGTAGCCAAGCTGGTCTGGTCAACAATCTGAATGACGGCATGTCCTGGGGTATCTATCCCCTTTTCTTTTCGTCGTACGGGCTAGGCGTGGCTGCCATTGGGATCATCAAGGCGGTCTATCCCGCGGTGTGGGGACTGCTGCAACCCATCACCGGTCCTCTGAGCGATCGCTTCGGCCGAAAGTGGCTCATAGCGTCGGGCATGGCTGTGCAGGCCGCCGGTATTTGGCTGACAGTCCTCATCCCCAGCTATCCTGTATGGATCGCGGCCGCCATCCTCCAGGGTCTGGGGACGGCGATGGTGTACCCGGTCCTGCTGGCGGCTATCAGCGATGTCGCCCATCCCGGTTGGCGCGCGACGTCCATGGGGGTCTATCGTTTCTGGCGTGATCTGGGGTATGCTATAGGCGCCCTGCTGGCGGGGGTGATCGCCGATCTCATCGGAATGGCGGCGGCCATTCACGCGGTGGCCGCCCTTACGTTGCTTTCTGGACTCATCGTGGCCTTCCGCATGTACGAGACGCTGCCCGAACGGCGGTCCGCCGGGTCGGGTCGGTCAGTTCCTCTCGTCTCAAACTGAACCATTCGTCAATACGACCCGTCCCTCCCTAAAGGGGGGAGGATCACGCCGTCCTGAGACGTGGGAGGATGACCATAGATCCCGGGCGACTCACGGAGCTAGCGCGCCTATTCCTGAAGCTCGGCCTGATCGGCTTTGGTGGACCCGCGGCGCACATCGCCATGATGGAAGAAGAGGTGGTCGAGCGCCGCCACTGGCTCACCCGCGAGCACTTTTTGGACCTCGTGGGTGCGACCAATCTCATTCCGGGCCCCAACTCCACCGAGATGGCCATCCACGTCGGGTACCTCAGGGCCGGATGGATGGGCCTCCTCATTGCAGGTCTCTGCTTTATCATCCCGGCCGTGCTGATCACGACTGGCTTCGCGTGGGCCTACGTCAAATTCGGGACGCTGCCCCAGGTCGTCCCCTTCCTCTTCGGCATCAAACCGGCGCTGATCGCCATCATCCTCGCCGCCGTCTGGCGGCTCGGGCGAACCGCGGCCAAGGGCATGCCACTCCTGAGTCTCGGATGCGCCGTGGCGGTCGCGTCGCTCCTCGGGTGGGACGAGATTGTCCTCCTGCTCCTCGGCGGCGTGATCGGGACGCTCTGGCTCGGGCGAGCCGGCGGCCTTGCGCTGCTTGCGTGGATGTCCGCCAGCGCGGCCGGTAGCGCTGCGGTCGCCGGAGCGACTGGCGCAGCAGGAGCATCCATCCCTCTGGCGAAACTCGGGCTGTTTTTCCTAAAGGTCGGAGCGGTGCTGTACGGGAGCGGTTACGTGCTCGTGGCGTTCCTCGAGGGGGGACTCGTCCGGGATTACGGTTGGCTCAACGAGGCGCAGCTTCTCGATGCGATCGCCATCGGCCAGCTCACGCCCGGGCCGGTGCTCAGCACGGCTACCTTCATCGGCTACGTCCTCGGGGGACTGCCCGGCGCGGCGGTGGCGACGGCAGGCATCTTTCTCCCGTCCTTCGTCTTCGTCGCCGCGCTCGGCCTCGTGCTGCCCCGACTGCGCCGATCGCGATGGATGGCGGCCTTCCTCGACGCGGTAAACGTAAGCGCGGTTGCATTGATGGTGGCCGTCACGGTGAAACTCTCGGTCTCGACGCTCACCACATGGCCCGCCTGGGTCATCGCCGTGGCGGCGGCGGGGGCCGGCCTGCGCTGGCGGGTGAACGCGACCTGGCTCGTGCTCGGGGGGGCCATCGTTGGCCGGCTCCTCTGGCCATGGGTCAGTTGATCTTCGTCCCTGATTCCGCTACCATGGACCATCCGCGTCGAGGGACTCATGAGCTACCGAGTCGTCATCTTTGATCTCTTCGACACCCTGGCCGACTTTGTCCGGGAGCGCCTCCCCCTCATCCACGTCAACGGCGAGTCGATCCGTTCCACGAGCGCCGTGGTCCACCCACTCCTCGCCGCGCGGCACGGGCACATTTCGCTAGACGTCTTTTACCAGGCGTTCCGGAAGAGTTTTGATGAGGCAGCTCGTCTGCGGGAGGTGGAGGAGCGCGAGGTCTCAGCCCGCGAGCGCTTTCACATGTTCTTTCAGATGCTCGGGATCCCGGTCACCCCGGACAGTGAGCCTTTTCTGGCGAGCCTGCTGGAGGTTCACATGGCGTGCATCGCCGACGCCGTGCACGCCCCGCCCGAACATCGGGAGCTGCTCGAGTGGCTGAGACCCAGATATCGACTCGCCCTCATCTCCAACTTCGATCACGGTCCCACTGCCCGACAGATCCTGGACCGGGCGGGCATGACCTCGTCCTTCGAGCTAATCCTCATCTCCGAAGAGATAGGCCAACGCAAACCCCATCCCGCCATCTTCGAGGTGGCCTGTCAGGCCCTTCGGATCACGCCCGCAGAGGCGATCTTCATCGGGGACAGCCCCAGCATTGACATCTCAGGGGCAAAGGGAGTCGGTATGGGGGCCATTTGGCTGGATCGGAAGGGAGACCGCCTCGACGAGGCGATCCCGCCTCCGGATCACGTCGTGAAGCGCCTGGAGGAGATCAGGGGTATCTTGTGATAGAGCGAAGCACACCCTGGCCAACGGTTCCGTGGGGAGCTGTCCGTCGCGGGACTTACCGGCGCTGCTCGATGGGAACGTAGTCGCGCTTCCCGGACCCGACATAGAGCTGCCGGGGACGCGCGATCTTCTGCTCGGAATCGACGAGCATCTCCTGCCACTGGGCGATCCACCCAGGCGTCCGCCCGATCGCGAACAGGACCGGAAAGATCTCCACCGGAAAGCCCATGGCCTCGTAGATCATCCCCGTGTAGTAATCCACGTTCGGATACAGCTTCCGCTTGACGAAGAACTCATCCTGCAGGGCGATTCGCTCCAACTCGATCGCGATATCCAGAAGAGGATTCGTCCCCCTCTCCTTGAAGATCTGATACGCCAGATTCTTGATGACCTTTGCCCGGGGGTCGTAGCTCTTGTAGATCCGGTGGCCAAAGCCCATGAGGAGCGCCTCGCGCGCCTTGACCTTCTTGACGAACTCCGGGACCCTATCCTTGGAGCCGATCTCGCGGAGCATCCGGAGAACCGCCTCGTTGGCCCCGCCGTGCAGCGGCCCATAGAGCGCCGCGGTGGCCGCCGCCACCGCTGAGTAGGGATCGACGTGGGAACTCCCAACGCTACGCATAGCGTTCGCGCTACAGTTCTGCTCGTGGTCCGCGTGGAGGATGAACAGGACATCCAGGGCCCGCTCCATGACCGCGTTGGGCTTGTATTTTAGCTCGGTCATCTTGAAGAGCATGTTGAGGAAGTTGCCGGCAAAGGTGAGATCGTTGTCCGGATAGGCGTAGGGCATCCCGAGGCTGTGCCGGTAGGCGAAGGCAGCTATGGTGGGCATCTTGGCGATCAGACGGTATATCTGCCTCTGCCGGTTGGCGGGATCCATGATGTTCTTGGCGTCGGGGTAGAAGGTGGAGAGCGCCCCCACCGTCCCGACCAGAATCCCCATCGGATGCGCGTCGTAATGGAAGCCGTCCATGAACTTCTTGATGTTCTCGTGGATCATGGTGTGGTGCGTGATGTGGTAGGCCCACTCGTCGAGCTGTGCGCGCGTAGGGAGTTCGCCGTGGAGGATGAGATATGCGGTCTCCAGAAACGTGCTCCGCTCGGCCAGCTGCTCGATGGGGTAGCCCCGATACTGCAGAATCCCCTTCTCCCCATCGATGAAGGTGATCATACTCTTGCATGAAGCCGTGTTCATGAAGGCGGGGTCATAGCTCATCAGGCCGAAGTCGTCCTCGGACACCTTTATCTGGCGGAGATCCATGGCCCGAATGGCCCCGTGCTCAACCGGGATCTCGTAGGTCTTGCCGGTGCGGTTATCCGTGATGGTCACCGTCTCTTTCGCCATGGCCGCGCTCCTTTTGTCCCTCTGTCCCCGCCCCTTCCCTC
>JAKEGQ010000293.1 GCA_022615475.1 Candidatus Methylomirabilota bacterium
CATCGAGGTCGCCTGTTACAGCCGCCCACGTAATCAATCGAGGCTCGGTGAGTCTTCGCACATCGATGGGAAAGTTGTAGGCTGTCTGGGCCGGGTCGGGCCCGATGATTTCCAGATACTGCCGGCCGCCCAGCGCAATGAGGGCGTTCTGTGTGCCGACGCCGGGGTGGCTTCCGCCGCTGACGGCTCTCACCCCCGTCCTCTGCTCAACCCAGGTAATTCCTGCATTGAGATCAGCGGTACCCAGCAGCAAATGATCAACAGCGGTCCTGGCCGGTATCAGCTTTTCCCCTGCCTTCATTCGGTCTCGACCCACACACGTTGGACCGAGGCACCGGCCCCGGCAGGCCCCTCGATCCCGTCCACCACCCCATATTTTCGCAATTGCGAAAACGTGGGGAGAACGGGAGGGAGAGTGCCGACTACAACGGTTTGATCTGCACCTTGCGGAACTTTATGACGCCCGCGGCGTACTGCAATGCGATCGGCCCGCTGGGAAGTTTGCTGTCCTCAATATCCACTGTGCGGACGCCGTTCAACGTCAGGGTGAGCCGTGTGCCTTTGACCGTAATGTCGTAGGTGTTCCATTTGCCGCCGGCCTTGGGCATGGGGGATACCGCAGCGATAAAGACGATGGCCCCCGTGCCATAGGTCGGGTCGGGGCGCTGGTCGAAGATATTCGCCTCGTAGCAGTTCTTGTCGGTGGGGGCCTGGGGGTCGGCACAGCGCATGAAGATGCCGCTATTGGCGTCGTCGCTGGCCCAGAACTCGACCCGGATCTGAAAGTCCTTGTACGAATTCTTGGTGACGAGGAAGCTGTTCCCCTTTTCGGTTTTCTTGTCGGCCTGAATCGCACCCTCCGCCGCTCGCCAATTGGCGTCCCCGACGCGGTTAAAGTTTTCCAGGCCTGAGGCCCCGTCGATCAGCGTGACCCATCCGGCGTCGGCCTGGCCGTAGGACGAGCTTGGGACGCCGAACGCCGTCAACGCGATGACAAGCAGCCCCATTGTGACGGACGAGCATCGTTTCATAGCGCCCTCCTTTCTTGGGTTGCCTTAGCTACTAAGTTCCCTTGCGTTATGAGCACATGACCTAGATACGAACCGGCATACCACTTGCAGTATCAATCGCTTAGAGGCTGAGGCATGGAGCAAAACCAGGCAGGTGCAGGGCTGTGTATTGCGTCGCTTGCTATTTCTGTTGCCAGCAGGTCATAAGCCCTTTCTGGGATGAGATACAGGAACATCTCGACTCGTGCTTCTATGCATTGACCCCCGAAGAACAGGGGAGGGTCGGCTATGTCGAGGAGGTGCCGAACGAGAGCGTGCCCCATGACCTGATGCGGCTTTGGGCCGAGTGCAGGTCGCTTTGATGCCTGCAGGCACGAAACTCTTCGGGCTAGTCTCTGTCCCCCTTAGACCTTGGTCAGCTTCCCCTGCAGGATCGCCTCGACCAGAATATTCCACTCGTCCTTGGCGAGGGTAACCTGGTTGTTTGGCTCACCGATCCGAACCGTATCTCCATAGACTTCGACCGCCGGACACGCGTCGCAGGCAGGGCACAGGGTGACGATCTTCTTCTTGGGGTCCATCTCTATCTCCTCCCATCCACCTCTTTCTTGCCTCCCATCCTTAGTGTAAAGCTGGCCCGAGGGTAAAGATCAAGAAAAAACTAAAACGCCCTTGCGGGGCATGCTCCGCCCGAGAAGGCGCCTGAATGCGTGCCGGAGGCGGGCCGAAAGCCCGGGCCGGGGGGGCGGCCTCCCGACCGGGCGGAAACGCCCAGGGCTAGGCGGTGAGGCAGCGGGTGATCGCCAGCGGGACCTCATTGATGCTCTGGACGTAGGAGAAGTGCCCCCGCCCCTCCCGGGCCAGCATCTCGATCCGAGAGCCTTGATACCGGCGGAGGGTCTCCTCGACCCCCCACCCTACCGGGCGGATCACATCGGCCCGCGAGTCGAAGTACCGGAAGGTGAGCTCGAAGTGGGGGTCCTGCTCGACCTTTAAGGGCTCCTCAAGCCCGATCACATGCAGGC
The DNA here is from genome assembly GCA_022615475.1 of Candidatus Methylomirabilota bacterium. Lineage (GTDB taxonomy): Bacteria > Methylomirabilota > Methylomirabilia > Methylomirabilales > CSP1-5 > CSP1-5. Next base: position 2,036 of record JAKEGQ010000293.1, read on the forward strand.
GATCAAACATCCGCGCCACCGGTATGGGATTCTCGCCACAGTTCCAGTCCCCATCGGTGAGCAAGATCCCGATCTTCTTCTCGTAGCCCTTGATCTGTCCGATGCCCATCTGCAGGGCCTCGTGGATATTCGTGTAGCCGGTGGGCTCCAGGGAGAGGATCTCCTCGGCGATGAGGGTGGGCGGCTTCTGCCGGTGAATGCCCTTGAGCACCCGGGCATTCGTGCTGAAGACGACGACGCCGTAATCCTGCTTGAAGTGTAACGCGATCGTCGCGGCGGTCAGAGCAGCCATGGAGATCTTGAGGCCCCTCATGGAGTAGCTGTGGTCCAGCATCACCACACAGGCCTTCTGCTCCGGCCGCCGGGCCAAAAACATCAAGTTTTCCTCGATGCGGCTCCCGGGGCTGTCGATGATCCGCTCGAGGGTGGCATCGATTTCGATCTCGTCCCAGGCCTCTTCGCTCTTGCGGCGGTAGAGGTTTCCCGTCTTCATCCCCACGTTGGCGATCTGCGAGGCCAGCTTCACGATGAGGCGGCTCGCATATCTTTTGGCGATCTCATTGAGCTCGGGATCGAGGATGTCCCGGAGGTGCCCGTAGAGTTCGAGGACGTCGGTGCTCTGCAGGATCTGCTCGGCGGTGGCCCGGTGGCTGTGGAGGTATTCGGCGACTTTCTCGGGGGAGGCTCGGACCATCCGCTTGAGGTTTGCGGGACCATCGCTGGGACCGTAGTAGAGCTCCTCCCAATCTTCGGGCATGCCCTCCCTCTCCTGCTCCTCCTCCGGGCCAGGATGCTCGGCCCGGCGCCCACCAGGGCCCTGCGCTCCTCCGTTCCCCTCTTCGTCCTGATCCGGGGACGAGCCTTCGCCGTCCGGGTCCCACTTCATGTCCGGCCGGCTGAGCACCTTATTCAGGATCTCCTGCAGAATTGCCTCGGCGGTCCGGTCCGTGGTCTCCAGAAGCCAGGCCTTGCCGCTCATGGCGGAAAGCATGGCAGACGTGAGGATCTCCCTGACATTCCGTTCACCCATCTCCCTGAGACGTAGGGCGACGGCCACCATGTCCATCGCCCCCCGCACCGAAGCCCCCTGCTTGATCTCCTTGTGGAAGCGCGTCTCCTGAGTCACCCTGACAGCGATCTTAATCAGGTTCTCGTCCGTGCAGCCGGTCTTCCGACGCACGATCTCCTGCTCCTCCTCCTCGCTCTGGTAATCGAGGCGGATCCGGCACAACCGGTCGTACATCGCCCGGCTGATGCGCATCGTGCCCACGTCGTCGAAGGGGTTCTGGGCGCAGATCACCCGGAACAGGGGGTGGGCCTTCACCACCCCGTATCGTGGGATGTGGATCTCCGCTTCCTCCACCGCGGTGATCAGGACGTTGCCGGTATCGGGGGGCATCCGGTTGAACTCATCGATGTAGAGGATCCCGCCCTCCATCGCCAGGGTCAGGGGCCCTTTCTCGAAGTACTCCTCCTTGTAGTCGTCGGCCATGACCTTCGCGGGGTTGAAATGGCCGACGAGCTTCGAGGGTGTCAAGTCGACGTTGCCCTCGACGACGTGGAAGGGAATCTGGCAGACCTCGGTGATCGTCCGCAGGATCGTCGACTTCGTCGTGCCGGGGGCCCCCTCGAGGATCAAGTGCCGGCCGGCATCCAGCGTGGCCAGGATGTTCTTGATCTCCGCGGTCCGGGCCACGATCCGGGACTTGATCTTGCCGTAGTACCGGAGCAACGACAGCTCCCTGGGACCCTTCGCCGCCATCACCTGCTTCTCCAGCAAGACTCAAGACCCGGAGTCTGCCTGCTGAATGCACGAGACCATCATTTCAGGCCCCTTTCTCGATTCCATGATTACAGCAATCCGGCAACGACAACCCGTAGAGCGCCACCCCGTGGTCCACCTCGTCATCGACTCCTTGCGCCAGCTCAAGAAGTCGCTGCAACTCCTCCTGGCATTTTGGGCACGCCGGGTCCCATTGCTTCCTTTCTCGTTGCTCCATGCGGAAACCCTTTCGCATCTATGCTGGCGGCACTTCCTTTGCAGGGTCCGTTTTCCTGCGCAACTCCCCTTCCATTCTTCCCACGAACTCCGTCCTGAAGGCCTCTATCTCCAGTGCCTCTTCTGGCTTGCCAGAGAGATAGAGAGCCATGCCTTTGTATATTAGCGCCTCACGGATGTTCGCGTCTATCTCTAACGCATGATCGAAATAGCTCAGGCTGTCGTCGTACCTTCCCAGGCCCATGAGCGCGCACCCTCTGCCCGTTAACGCGAATACGTGATCGCCTTTTCGCGCCAAGATGCTATCGAAGACCTCCATGGCCTCAGTATTCCTGCCCAGGTCGTTCAGGCACGAGCCCTTCAGCTCGAGCGCCCTGACATTCTCCGGATTGCGGGCCATCTCCTTCTCGCAGCAGAAGAGGGCCTCCTCCAAAAGGCCCCGCTGAGCCAAGGCCGTCGCCCCCTCTATCCATGGGATCTGGCCTTCGGCCCCGATGATCTTCATCATCACCCCTTCATAGGTTTCCTCGATAACCCTTCGACCACCAAGGGCGACGGGCCGGCCATGGCCGGGGAGGACGTTCTCAATGTCCCTCCTGAGTAATGCCTTGAGGCTGAATAGATAGTGGTCCAGGCTTCCTCCGGCATACATGTCAGGCGCGGCCATCGCCTCCGGTAACACCATGTCGCCGGTAATGACCGTCTTCGTCGGGGCGTGATACAAGCAGATGCCGTCGATGGTGTGCCCCGGCGTGTGAATCACTTCCCATTCCAGGCCGCTCAGCTCCAGCGTTTCGCCCCCTCGCACCTCGGTCACGCGGGAGCCGAACTCTTTCACCACCTCCTTGAGCTGAGGGGGGGCTGCTTCATGGAGGATCAGCTCAAAGCCTCCGGCCTCACGGAGACTCGGGTACGACCGCAGAAGCTCGACCGCCCCCATGGCATGGTCGAGATGTCCGTGAGTGAGGACGATCTTCTTGATGTCCTCCGGCTTGAGGTTGAGCCTGAAGAGATCCATGAATGCCGTGTAATCATTGCCGGAATCCACTATCGTCAGATAGTCCCCCGTCATCACGTAAATGTTGGAAGAAAACTCTTCATATCCCTGCAGGAAGAAGCATTTCTCAAAAAACGGAGTCGGACTCTTGAGAACTTTTGCAAGAGGCTGCCAGCCTGGGTGCTGGGGCTCCCGCTCCTGCTCGACTTCGCCTCTATTGCTCATATCCACCACCTCAAGGTTATCCTACACCGAAATCAACCAAAGAATACAAAATCCCCCTCCCCTGGCAAAACGGAACAGGAGAGGGGGACAGAAAACAACCCGGCTGCCTTCTCCCGCGGAGCCGCTGTCTCCATTCATGGGGGCAAACCGCAGGTAAAAACTGGCGGTGAGAGGGAAGCCACGCTCTGTTACTCTATATACGCCACCTTGTAGTCGAGCTTCATTTTCTCATCGGGCCACCATTTGACGCTCATCTTCTCTTGGCCCGGATACACCTCTTTCCCGCCCGCCTTCTCGATGAGGAGCTCTAGAAAGTGAAACGCCGAGAGCTTGTACTTGGTGATTGCCTCGGGCGGCAGCAGGACCGCAAGGCCCGACTCCTTGGACACCTTCCATTCAAAATGCTCATTCGGGGATGCGACCTTCTTCCCCTCACCATCGTAGACCGCCAGGATCTTCCCCGAGACGGTATCACCCGGCTTCACCTTGGATTCCTCGTTCAACTCGTCAGACATGTGCCACCAAAGGGCTCTCTCCCCTGTCTTCACGTATCCTTTCACGATCATGGGGTCGAACCCACAGACACCCACACGACATTTCTCAGGCATGTCCACCCTCCTCCATGTGAAGTTCTTTCCCCTCGGCTTCCCTCAATGAGTTGCGAAGCTCCTCGACCTGGTCGTAGCAAAAGTCAAGGAACTCCTTTGCCTCAGATCCGCTGAGGTGGTTGCATTCGTAGATCCTTCGTACGTAGGGATAGACGTAGGAGTCTATCTCTTCCAAGAAGTCTTGAGCGAGGAACTCGCCTCCTCCGTCGGAGGGTGCGGACTCAAGATAATCCCTCTTCCACCTGAGCACCATCCCCTTGAGGGTTTCCACTTCTCTTTGGACGTTTTCCTCCACGCTAATGCCTTATGGGAATCTAGCCGGTTGAAAGGGCGCATAGACACCCTTTTCAAAGGTGTAACACTTCTTGACTACGTTGAAATCTGTAATGCACCAGTAGAAGGGCCAGTGGATCTGCGTACACCAGCCGATGGTGTCTGCCGGTGGGAACTTGGAACCTTTCTGTACCGGCTTGAAGTGCTTACAGTCCCAGCAGACATGGCCCGTGTCCCGACTCCTCTCCGGCGTAAGAATCGAAGCCAGGTATTGTTCAGGCGTTACTTTGGCCTCCGCCATGGTCCCCTCCTTTGTCTTCTCGACACCAGGTTTCGGAACGGCGACGGGGACCGGGGGTACAGCGGCCTTGGCAACCGGCGCCTTGACCCCCTCCTTCGGGGCTACAGTGCGCCCTCTGCGGGCAGCCGGTTTGGCCCCTTTAGCCTTGGGCCCCTTCTTGGGTGCTTTTGCCCGAGCAGGCCGACCCCCCTCCGCCCCCCTGCCTTTCGGCTTGGGCATCTATGGCTCGCTCCTATTTCTCACCAATCCTTCACTTCACGCTTCTTCAGCTTCTCCTGATACTCCTGCCATACCTCGGGAGAGAGCTTCTGGATATCCCACTTGTACGGGAAGCTTCCAGCTATGCCGGCGGACGGCGGCTGAGGACGCCATCCGCGCACGGGCCTGCCCCGTATGCTGAACTTCACCATGTCGGCCTTACCCAGGAGGAAATGCCTGGGTATGCACTCGAAGGGCGCTGTCTTGCCAGCGGTACCCGGCCTGTAGTTCACATAGCCTTCCAATGGCTTATCCGCATACAGGGGCATCTTGTCTGGCTTCTCGCCGGGCCTCTCCTCCGGGCCTTTGTACATGTGGCCCTGAATCATGTAGATGTAATAGACAGTGCCACATTCTGCACAGTTGACCTTGCCTTCCCAGTTCCAGAAGCAGTAGGGGTCTAAGTAATTCACGGTGTTGCAGGGTTTTCCCCCCTTCTCCTTCTTGCACCAGATGATATCCGCCATGCCACTCCCTCCTTCGTGAGCTGTCAGCAATCAGCAGTCAGCCATCAGCTTCTAGACGGGAGACTGGAGACTCGAGACTGGCGTCTCCGGTCTCCGATCTCCCGTCCCCGGTCTTCGGCTGTTAGATCCAGGCCTTGTTATACCACCCTTCAATCTTGCTGAGTGGATAGCCGAGCCAGTCACGGTAGATCTTGACATTATCGCCACCCACCGGCCGCCAGATCCAGTTGGTTCGCCGGGGGGTCTTGGTCATCATCCCCGTGCTGTGGCCGCTCTGCATCAGGACATCGCCGAAGAGGGGGTCCTCCAACCACCTGAGGGTCCCCCTTTCCCGCATGTGCCCGGCCTCGTAAACCTCCCGGTGGTTCATGACGGGCGCGGCCAGGATGCCGGCGTCGGTCAGGGTCTTGACGACTTGTGACCTGGTCTTATCGGCGGCCCACTTCTCGAGGGCAGTGTAGATCTCGACCTGAGCCAGGGCCTCGACCCTGTCCTTGTGCGCCTTGTACTTGTC
>JAKEGQ010000003.1 GCA_022615475.1 Candidatus Methylomirabilota bacterium
AGGATGCGGGGGACGCGGAAGAAGGCATCCTGGCGATCGGGGGCATTGGCCAGGGCCTGATCCTGAGAAAGCGACGGGGAGGCTACATCCTCGCGAAAAACATTGGTCATGGGGATAACGTGGGAAGTCGGTGTGACGTCACGTGTGTCCAGCTGGTTGAGCTTGTCGATGTAGGTGAGGATCGCATCCAGCTGGGCCCGCATCCTCTCCATCTCCTCGTCGGAGAGGCCCAGCCGGGCCAGCCTCGCCACATGCTCCACCTGTCGGCGCGTGATCTTCATCGCCTGATCCCCCACGGAAGTTAGAAAGATGATAGCATCTCCCGATGGCCCCGCAAAGATTTTCCAATGTGTGCTTCTCTTTCTTACAGCACCTGCACCCCCCTCGCTCCGCGCCCCCCTGGTAGCCGACCCCGAAAGGCTCGGTCCAGGCCCATCTCCGCTCGCCCTCGCGCAGACACCCGTCGTGCTTGCTGCAACAGCGCCTGCAGGCCCCGAGCGACATTGCCGGGAGCGGCGGGGCCCCTCGGCAGGCGGCGGCCTGGGAAACCGAGGCGCGATCCGTGGCCTTCCTGTTTGCAGGGATCGTGAACACGGAGGGACCCAGGCCGTAAGCCGCCGCTCAGGGTCGCCGCGGGAGGCCTGGAGCGAGGGGCCGAAGGTGCTGCTTCCGATGCAGAATGCTCTCTGGAGCCGTTTATTCCGACAGCGATAAATCAGGCCAGAGTGAGGTGGGCGTATTTGACCTTGAGCTTTCTTGCCCCGATCCCCGGAAAGGTCACCACGACCTTCAGCTCGTCTCCATTGCCGATCCGCTCGCGGATCCTGCCCACCCCCCATTCCGGATGCCTGACACGGACCCCCGGCTGGAAAAAGTCCACAAAGGTGGGCTCATCCGCCTCCGGCTCGTACCGCACGGACGACACCTCCGGGCCTTCCAGGTGTGAGGCATACGACGGAGTCGGGATCTCGATTCTTTGTAGACGCTCGGGCGAAATCTCTTCCAGAAACCGCGACGGAAGGTTGAAGCTCTCACCGCCGTACAGCCGCCGCTGTATAGCCGCGGTGAGGAAGAGGCGCTTCTTGGCCCGGGTCACCCCGACGTAACAGAGACGTCGCTCCTCCTCGAGCTCTTCCGGATCGGTGTAGGCCCGGCCGTGCGGAAAGACCCCCTCCTCCATTCCCGTGATGAAGACCACGGGAAACTCCAACCCCTTGGCCATGTGCAGCGTCATCAGGGTCACCTTTCCCCGCGCATCTTTCATCCCCTCGTCGACATCGGTAATGAGCGCGACCATATCCAGAAAGGCCTCAAGCGACTTGTCCTCGCTCCGCTCGACAAAATCCTGAGCTGCGGAGACCAGCTCGCGAAGGTTTTCGAGTCGACTCAAGGCCTCAGGAGTTGCTTCCCGCTGGAGTTCCTCGAGATATCCAGTCTCCTGGAGGAGGTCGTTGACCATGTCAGGCACGGAGCTCCCGGGGAGCTTCGCCGCACAGCGTTCGATGATGGCCTGGAACTCCTGGATGGCCTTGGTTTGCCGGGCGGGAAGGAGATTTTCTTTGGCCATCTCACGGCAGGCCTCCCAGAGGGAAAGCCCCTTCCCTGAGGCAAATCCGCTCACCCTCTCCAGGGTCGTTTTCCCGATCCCTCGAGTCGGGACATTCACCGCTCGGAGAAAGCTGACCGAATCGGCAGGGTTCGCAATGAGGCGGAGATACGCTAAGAGATCCTTGATCTCCTTCCGCTCGTAGAACCGGAGGCCGCCCACGATGACATACGGAGTCATTACGCGCCGGCAGGCATCCTCCAAGACCCGGGATTGCGCGTTGACCCGGTAGAACACGGCGAAGTCATCAAAGCTCCACGCTTCCACGATCGCCAGACGCCTGATGGTCTCGACAACGAAGGTGGCCTCGTCCTCCTCATCCCTCGCTTGGCAGAAACCCACCGGGTCACCCTCTTCATTCTCGGTCCAGAGATGCTTCACCTTGCGGCCCCGGTTATGGGCGATCACTGAGGAGGCAGCCTCCAGGATCCGTTGGGTAGATCGGTAGTTCTGCTCCAGACGGACTGTCTTGCAGTAGGGATAGTCCCGTTCAAACTCCAGGATGTTCCCGAGATCGGCCCCGCGCCACCGGTAAATCGACTGATCGTCATCGCCCACCACCGCCAGGTTCTGATGCCGCTCTGCCAGAAGCCGGATCAACCGGTACTGCGCGTGGTTCGTATCTTGATACTCATCCACCATGATGTAGCGCCAGAGGTCCTGGTAATAACCGAGGACCATGGGTCGCTCCAGGAACAGGCGGACCGCCTCGACCAAGAGATCATCAAAGTCTAAAGCTCCGCTCCGCTGGAGCTCAACCTGATATCGGTAATAGACCCTGGCCACCCGCTCCTCGAGGTAATCGGCCGCCTGGGCAGCGAATTCCGCCGGTGTGAGGAGATCGTTCTTGGCCCGACTGATCCGCGCCTGAACGACCCGGGGATGAATCACTCTCTCGCTCAGATCCAACTCCTTGAGGCATTCCCGGAGCAGCGCGAGCTGGTCCGCTTCGTCGTATATCAAAAAAGAGGACCGAAGACCGAGGTGGGCAGCGTTTTTCCTCAGGATCTTCACGCAGGTGGCGTGAAAGGTTCCCACCCAGACGTTCAGCCCCTCGGCCCCGAGGAGCTGGGCCACCCGCCCACGCATCTCCTCAGCCGCCTTGTTGGTGAAGGTCACAGCCAGGATGTTCCACGGACGAATCTGGAGCCCGCCGATGAGGTGGGCGATCCGGTGGGTGATGACACGGGTCTTTCCGGACCCGGCTCCGGCGAGGATGAGGAGGGGTCCCTCGGTGTGGAGGACCGCCTCGCGTTGGGGCGCGTTCAGGTCGGCCAGGTACGCTTCAGCGTGCATCGTCGTCACGGGTCAGCGCATGTGTTTTTCGATCAGGGCCCGATTGTAGGCCCGAATGACGTGGACGCGCGAGATGATCCCGACCAGTTTCTTTGGATTGTCCCGATCCACGACTGGCAGGTGCCCGAGATCTCGCACGTGGAAGCGAACGAGGACATCATGAAGGGTGTTGTCAGGAGTCACCGTGACCAAATCCTTGGTGGCCAGCTCTCCCACCGTGGCCAGGAGGTCTCCGTCGTCCAGGGCCTTTTGCACGTCCTGAGCGGTGACGACGCCCGTGAGCTCCCCGGACCGGTTCAATACCGGGAACCACTCATGCTGCTCCTTGGCGGACTTCTGGAGGAACCCCTCGACGGTCATCTCCTCGGACACCCAGAGGAGACGATGGGTGAGGGCCTTTCCCACCGGAACAGACGCCATGACGTCCACGTCACGGCCCGCGCGAAACTTGATGCCGCGTCTCGCGAGCTTCAAGGTGTAGATGGTCTCCTCGTTGAAGACCTTGTATACAAGGACGCTCATCCCGGTGGTCACCATGATTGGGAGAATGATCCGATAATCCCCGGTCATCTCAAAGAGGATAATGATGGCAGTGATCGGGGCCTGGGCTGCACCCCCAAAGAGCGCCCCCATGCCCACCAGGGCGTATGCCCCGGGGTTGGCGGTGAAGGCCGGAAACAGGACATGAACGACATGCCCGAAGGCTCCCCCGAGCATGGCCCCGAGGAATAGCGAGGGGGCAAAGACCCCACCAGAGCCGCCCGATCCCAGGGTAAGCGGGGTGGCGGCGAGCTTTGCAAAGAAGAGAAGGAGGAGGGCACTCAAGGCCATCCGCCCGTTGAGACCATCCTCAACGACTCGCATCCCGGTCCCGTAGATCCCCGGCGTGGCCAGACCCAGCAGCCCCACGCAGAGCCCACCCAGCGCCGGCTTGGAGACCTCTCGAAGTCGCAATCGTCCGAAGAGATCCTCACAAAAATAGAGAATGCGAACAAAGACAACAGCCGCGAGACCCGCCAGGATGCCTAAGAGGGCGTACAGGAGCATCTCCTTGGCACTCACGAGATCGTAGGCGGGGACCAGGAAGGCGGGGAAGTTTCCGAGCATTGAACGAGAGACAATCGCCGCGGTGACCGAGGAGAGGATAATGAGGCTGAAATCGGCAGTGAAATGGCCGACAAGGATCTCCAAGGCGAACATGGCACCGGCGATGGGGGCGTTCAGGGTGGCGGCTACCCCGCCGGCCGCCCCACAGGCAGCCAGCGTGACGACCCGTTGATCCGACATCTTGAGGAACTGTCCGATCGTCGAACCGACCCCGGCCCCCAATTGGACGACCGGTCCGATCTGCCCCCCCGATCCGCCGGACCCGAGGGTCACGGTCACAGAGAGCCCACGCATCGCCGACACGAATCCTGAGATCCTCCCTCCCTTGAGCGCGATGGCCTCCATCACGTCGGAGACATCGAAAGTTTTGGCCTCCCGGGCGATCCGGTATATGCCAAACCCGAGCGCCAAGCCGCCGAGCACGGGTGGCAGGAAAGTCAGATACGGTCCGATTGGATGCAGGGCGGGTTGCCAGGCCTCGAACGAGAGCCAGGTGATCCATTTCAGGACGGACAGGAAGAGGACGCAACTCAGGGCGGTCGCCAGACCGACGGCGACCGAGATGACGACAAGGTAGGTCCCTTCATGGAGGTAGGGGTGAGAGGCGAGATTGACGAGTCTGCGCCGAAGGGGGCCAGGCGATCTTGTCTGCCCTTCCTCTCTCTCGGCCATTCGCGATATCGGCCTCTCTGCCTTTCCAGGGGCCCCTGAACCCCGCCCGTACCGACCGTCGCGCTGCGCCTTACTCTACGGTCACGCTCTTGGCAAGGTTCCGAGGTTGATCGACGTCGCACCCCTTGCGGACGGCGATGTGGTAGGCGAGCAGTTGGAGCGGGATCACCATGAGGATCGGGGTGAGATGCGGAGTCGTCGCCGGGATGGAAATGCAGTGATCGACCAGCGCGCGAAGCTCGGGATCGCCTGCCGTCCCCACGGCGATCACGACACCCCCCCGGGCCTTGACCTCCTGGATGTTGGCTAGGATCTTCGGGTGCGTCCGATCCTGGGGGGCCAAAACGACCACCGGCATTCGGGCATCGATCAGGGCGATGGGCCCATGCTTCATCTCGCCGGCGGGATATCCTTCGGCATGAATATACGAGACTTCCTTCAGCTTGAGGGCCCCCTCGAGCGCGACCGGGTAATTGATCCCCCGCCCCAGGAAGAGGAAGTCCGTGTGTTCGGAGTAGAGATGACTCAGCCGCTCCACCACCTCATCGCTCCGCATGGTCTCTTCCGCCAACTGGGGCAACCGCAACAGGGGGGGGAGTAGTTCCTGCACCCTGGATGAGTCCAGGACCCCCCGGTGCCGTCCGAGATACAGGGCTAAGAGATACAGGGCGGTGAGCTGCGCGGTGAATGCCTTGGTTGAGGCCACGCCGATCTCCGGTCCGGCATGCGTATAGCACACCCCGTCACTCTCCCGGGCGATGGAGCTGCCCACAACATTGACGATGGAGACGACGCGGCACCCGCGCCGCTTGGCCTCCCTGAGCGCGACCAGAGTGTCCAGGGTCTCTCCCGACTGACTGATGGTGAGTACCAACGTGTCCGGACCGAGAACGAGCTCCCGGTACCGAAACTCGGAGCTATAGTCCACCTCCACCGGGACCTGGCAGAGCTCCTCCAGGAGAAACTTCCCCACGAGCGCCGCATGCCAGGAGGTACCACAGGCCACCAGCACCACCCGCCGGAGAGACGGAAGGGTCTCTGCCACCGCCTCCATCCCGTCGAGGTAGATCTCGCCGGCCTCCAATGAGTACCGCCCGAGGAGAGTCTCGCGAATGGCCCGGGGTTGTTCGTGGATCTCCTTCAGCATAAAATGCTTGTAGCCGCCCTTCTCGACGAGGACGGGGCTCCACGAGATCCGAGTGGCCGGCCGCTGGACCGGCTCCCCCTCCATCGTAGTCACCGTAACCCCCTCCCGGCTGATCACCGCAAGCTCCTGATCCTCCAGGAAGAGCACATTGCGCGTATGGGAGAGGAGTGCCGGGATATCCGAGGCCACCAAAAATTCCCCTTCCCCAATGCCCACCACCAGCGGACTCGAGCAGCGCGCCACGACGAGCCGATCGGGGTCCCCCTGCCACAGCACCGCGATGGCGTACGCACCCGCCACCTCCCGGAGGGCCCGCCGCACGGCCGCTTCCAGGTCGCCCTCGAGGTAGTGCTCGACGAGGTGCGCGATCACCTCCGTGTCGGTCTCCGACGTGAACCGATGCCCCTCGGCGATCAGCTTTTCCTTCAGGGGGACGTAGTTCTCAATGATGCCGTTGTGCACCACCACCAGCTCGCCGCTGCAATCCACGTGGGGATGCGCGTTCGCCTCGGAGGGGCGGCCGTGGGTCGCCCAGCGGGTATGGCCGACCCCGATATCGCCAGCGAGATCCTTTCCCCACAGCGTGTTTTCCAGGTCCTTGATCTTCCCGACGCTCCGGTAGATCTGGAGCGCCCCTTGCTGGAGGAAGGCGACACCGGCCGAATCGTACCCGCGGTACTCGAGCCGTTTCAAGCCGTCGAGGAGGACCGGCACCGCCTTCTTGGGACCGACGTATCCGATGATCCCACACATGTCACTCAGTCCTCATTCCTCAGTCCTCAGTCCTCATCACTCTTCGGCGGCGCCATCGCCTCCCGTTTCTGCCGGGTCGCCTTGGCCCGCCCCTCTTTGGTGACCTGAGGGGCCCGCCCGAAGGCCACGGCATCGGGGGGGACCGGGTCGGTGATCGTGGAGCCGGCCGCGATGATGGCCCCCCGGCTGATCGTGATGGGTGCCACCAGGTTCGCGTTGCTCCCGACGAAGACCTCATCTTCGATGATCGTCTGATGCTTGGCGAAGCCGTCGTAATTGCAGGTGATCGTGCCGGCCCCCACGTTCACCTTCTCTCCGATCGTCGCGTCGCCGATATACGCCAGATGAGGCACCTTGGAACCCGCGCCGATGACCGCCTTTTTCACCTCGCAGAAATTTCCCACCTTGGCCTTCGACCGGAGGCGACTGTGCGGGCGGAGATGGGCATAGGGCCCGACCACGCACCCCTCCGCTATCTCGCTCTCGGCGATCACCGAGCCGTCCAGGATCGTGACGGCATCGGCCAATTGGGAATTCTGAATCCGGCAGTGGCCATAGACGACGCACCCTGCACCGATCGTCGTGGCCCCCTGGAGGATGACGCCCGGGTAGATCACCGTGTCGGGGCCAATGGTCACCGCAGCATCAATGTAGGTGGTGGCGGGATCCAGAAGGGTGACCCCTTCCGCCATCAGCCGCTGATGCACCCGTTGCCGGAGGACGACCGCGGCCTGGGCCAGATCCGCCCGCGTGTTCACCCCCAGCACCTCGGCGGGATCGCGCGCCTCAACCGCAAGGATCCGGCGCCGTTGCCGGAGGAAGACCTCTACCACCCCGGGCAGGAAGGACTCCCCCCTGACTGGCGAGATCGGCACCTGCTTCACGGCAGGAAAGAGGGCCGCGCTAGCAAATCCGTAGCACCCGGCATTGATCTCCTGCACTCCCTTCTCCTTCGCCGTTGCCTCGACCTCTTCGACGATCCTCCTGAGGGCGCCCCGGCGGTCGCGGAGGATGCGGCCGTACCCGGCGGGATTCTCCACACGAGCGGTGAGGACTGTCGTCACCGCGCGCGCCGCGCGGTGGGCGCCGAGGAGCCCCGCCACGGTCGCTTCGGTGAGGAGGGGAGTGTCCCCCGCCAGGACCAGGACGGTCCCGCGAAAGCCCGCCAGCGCCGTCTCGGTCTGGAGGACCGCGTCGGCCGTGCCCCGGGGCTCCGCCTGCTCTACGAACTCGACCGGCCGTCCCGCGAGAACCTGCCCGACTCCCTCGGCCCGGGGACCCACCACCAGCAGGACGCGCTTCACTCCCAGACCGAGACAGAGATCTACCGGATAGGAGATCAGGGGCCGGCCCAACAGGGGGTGGAGGACCTTGGGGAGCTGGGACCGCATCCGGGTCCCTTCGCCAGCGGCTAAGATGACGGCACAAACGTCCTGCATCTCCGGCTCGGTGGGAAATATATCATCGCGATCAGTTGCACACTCTCTGCGTGCAACAAGCGACCCATATCCTAGCACAGCGCGTGAGGGCGGGGAAGGAAAAGCTCAGGACCTTGGAGGCCGCCTCACCCGGACTTCAGCAGGTAGCCGAAGCGGCGCAGGGCGTCCTCGTTCTTCCGCCACGCCTTGTGGACCTTGACCCACAGGCCAAGATACACGCGCGTGCCGAGGACCCGCTCGATCTCCTGGCGGGCCTGTTGTCCGATCCTCTTCAGCATCCTGCCCCCTTCCCCAATGATGATACCCTTCTGGGAGTCTCTCTCTACATAGATGGTGGCCTGGATGTCCACCAGGTCCGCCCCCGGCCGTTCCTCCATTTCGTCCACCCGGACCGCCACGGCGTAGGGAATCTCTTGATGCACCAGCTCGAAGACCTTCTCTCGGATGATCTCAGCCACGACAAGATGTGGCGGTTGATCCGTCGCCTGCTCAGGAGGAAAGAAAGGCGGGGCCTCCGGGAGATACCTGAGCAGGACCTCTTCCAGCAGGTTCAGGTTGACCCCCTCGGTGGCGGAGATGGGAACCACCTCGGCTGACGGGACCAGCTTCTGACACCTCTCGATAACGGGCAAGAGTCGCTGCTTGGGTTTGACCAAGTCGACCTTGTTGAGAGCCAAAACGACCGGGACCTTGATGTCTTCGAGATATCCGCGAACCAGCTGGTCTTCATCGGAAAGGGGATTGGAGGCATCGATGACCCAGAGGATGAAATCCACCTCTGCCAAGGTCTTGCGGGCGAGCTTGACCATCTCGCGATTGAAGAGGGTCTCCGCGTGATGAATGCCCGGGGTATCTAAAAAGATCATCTGGTACGATTGCGTCGTCCTGACCCCCGCAACCCGGTTGCGGGTGGTTTGGGGCTTTGGAGAAACCGCAACCACCTTCTGACCCACAACGCGGTTGATCAGCGTGGACTTGCCGACGTTCGGCCGCCCAACGACAGCAATGAATCCTGCCTTATGCCCCGGGGGAGCATCGATCATCGCATCACCTCGGCTGGAGCAACCCGCAGTCCGGATCAGGAGCGATGGGACGGTAGCATATTTGACGGACGCCACACAAAGTCATCGCTCGTTTTTCCTGCACCTCTTCGACAGTCCTGGGTGAGCAGCGACATATGTAGGAATTACGCGGTCGTCCTGTAAGGATTACACGGGCAGAGAGCGCCTGGCATGGCACGGGCGAGAGAGGATCTCGGGGGGCGAACATGTCGAGGAGGCTGCCTCCTCAGCGCACGGTGGTCAGCAGGTCCTCCGCTAGGATCCTGGCCTTGTCTGCGAGCGCAAAGGCCCTCGGGAAATCCTTGAGCGCAATGGCCTCCTTCGCCTTGAACAGGAAGCTCCGAATGGTGGAAAAGAGCTCCTCCTGATCCTTGGCCAGCTTTTTCGCATTGATCTGCCGCACCATTCGCTCCGTGCTCTCGATTCTGGCTGCCGCTTGCTGCTTGAGTCGTTCCTCTTCCTCGCGGCCCGTTGGGGAGGAGAGGACGCGCGGAGGAGGGGGTTCCTCTCTCGCTGGGGACCGTGGGGGCGCAGCCGCAGGGGGCGCGGCCGAAGGGGGTGGGACCACAGGGGCCTTCGATTGGGCACAGCCCGCCATGAGGACCGTCAACAAGAATAGAAAAGAAAGGACTCTCATCGCTGCCGCCTTCGGCGATCCTGGCGCGGAGCCGGATCACTAACGGGACCGGCTGACCGGAAGCCGGACGATCATGGTGGTCCCCCGCCCCACCTCTGATGAGGTCTCGATGGAACCGTTGTGCATGTGCACCACGCGGTACACCAAGGAGAGACCGATACCACTGCCGTGGGGTTTCGTCGTATAGTAAAGCTGATAGATCTTCCTCAGGTTCTCAGGCGGGATGCCGATTCCGGTGTCGGCGATGCCCACCCTCGCAAACTCCCACTCCTCCATCTCCGTCGAAATACTCACGACCCCGCCCTTCGGCATGGCCTGACAGGCGTTCAGCATGATGTTGAGGAAGGCCTGCCGCAGCAGCTCTTCGTCGGCGGGAATCAAGGGAAGGGTGGGGTCGAACTGGGAGGCGAAGCGGATACCCTCCTTCTGCCATTCTGTCTCCAGGAGGGTCGCCACCTCCCTGAGAAGCGTGTTGAGATCGATCAGCCTCAGGCTCAGCTCCTCGGGGCGGATGAACCTCAAAAACCCTTGCACGACCCGATCCAACCGCCGGATCTCACTCCCGATGACCTCGAGGCTCTGCTGAACCTCCTCGGCAGGAACGTCGAGCCTTTCCTTCAAGAGTTCCAGGTGGATCATCATGGCATTCAGCGGGTTCTTGACCTCGTGCGCCATCCCTGAAGTGAGCCTGCCAAGCGCGGTCAGCTTGGCGGAATACGTGATCAAGGACTGCAGCGTCTTGATCGATTCGAGGTCCTTGAGAACCACCATGGCCCCCATCGCCCTGTGCGGATCCCTGACGAAGAAGAGCGAGACCAAGAATTCCTTGTTGCCGTCGTCGCGGGGGATGGTGACGGCGGCATTCCGAAAGCTGGCCCGCTGCTCAAAGGCGTGGTGTAGCAGCGGGCGGAGAGGGTGGAAAGGCCTCAGCATGTCATCCCACGACCGGCCGACGACCTCCTCAAGGGGCCGTCCCACGATCACCTCCGCGGCCTTGTTGAAGAAGAGGGCCCGGCGGTCTTGGGTAAAGAGAACGATCCCGTCCTCCAAGTGATCGACGACCTGTTGCAATTGCGCCTTCTCACCCAGCATCCTCAGGCGGTCCACCTGCACCTCCTCTCCGAGGAGCTGGAGTTGGGAGGTCAGTTCGCCAATCTCGTCTCCCTGGCCCAGGCTGCCGCCACTGCTTAAGGCATCCCGCCTCCCCCCGTTTGTCTCCCGGGTGAACCTGCGCATCGGCTTCAGGATCAGGGCACCGACACCCATGGCCACGAGCCAGGCTGCAGGCAGTGCCAGCCCAGCGAGGCCCAGGCTCTTTCCCACGGAGGCGTTCAGCTCCTTCCTCAACAGGCTGGTGGCGACCCCGAGACGGATGCTCCCGAAGGGCCTGTTGTCGAGGCTGAGGGGCAGTTTGGACTCATAAATTTTCCCCTCCTCGTACAGGGCATGGAAGCGCCGAATGGGATTGAGGGAGAGGAGTTGCTCCAGGCTCGGGCGCTCGGGGGCGGGCGAGCCCTCCTTCTCCCGTTCGCTGTGGAAGATCATCGTTCCCTTCTGGTCGGCGATCAGCGCGTACAGGAGGTGGGGCGAGTATCCGACACTCGCGTCAAGCAGGCTTCGTAGTTCCCGATCGCTCCTGAGGATCTCGGAGGGATTCGCGTCTCGGCCCCGCGAGAGGGACCGGCTGCTTTGCGTGTAGAGCTGCTTCGCGATCAGCTGCGCCTGTCGTATCGCCTCTTGCACCACGAGCGTGGTCAACCGTGAAACGTGAATGAAGGTGGTGGTGACCACCACCAGAACAGTCAACAGGGTAATCGCCAGGGCCTCTTTTCTTGTGATCCCGAACCACATCCTACACCCCGTAGCGATGCAGCTTGTTGTGGAGAGTCTTCAGGCTGATCCCAAGGATCTCGGCCGCCTTCGTCTTGTTATTGTTCACCGAGGCGAGGGTCTCACGGATAAGGTTCTTTTCCGCCTCCTCGAGGGTGATCCCGAGAGGGATGGAGACGGAATCGGACCCCTCTTCCCTCGCCTTGCTGGTGAGGACGGGTGGCAGATGTCGCGCCGTGATGAGATCGGCCTTGCAGGCGATGACCGCCCGCTCGACCGTGTTCCGAAGCTCCCGGACGTTCCCGGGCCAGGGATATCGCATCAGGACCCGCAGCGCCCCTTCATCGACCGCCTTGATCCGCTTCTCGTACTTGGTGTTCAACTCCTCGATGAACGCCTGGAGGAGCAGCGGGATGTCGTCGCGCCGCTCCCGGAGGGGGGGGAGGGAGATGCAAAAGACGTTCAGGCGGTAGTAGAGGTCCTCCCTCAGGTTCCCATCGGCAATCGCCTTCAGGGGATCCTTGTTGGTGGCAGCCAGGACCCGGACATCGACCTTGATCTCTGCCTTGCCCCCGAGGCGCCTCACCGTGCCGTCCTCAAGGATTCGGAGGAACTTTGCCTGGGTCGACGGACTCATCTCGGCGATCTCGTCAAGGAAGATGGTCCCCTCATGGGCCAACTCAAAACAGCCGATTCTCCGCTCCATGGCGCCGGTAAACGACCCGCGTTCATGACCAAAGATCTCGCTCTCTAGCAGCGTCTCCGGAATGGCCGAGCAGTTTACGGCGACGAAGGCTCCTTGGCTTCGGGGGGAAAGTTCGTGAAGGATGTGCGCCACGAGTTCCTTGCCCGTCCCGCTCTCTCCCGAGACCAGCACCGGGGCCGAGGTCGGGGCGGCAAGGTCAATGAGCCGGTACACTTCCTGCATCGGCCTGCCCTTGCCCACCAGCCTCCCGAACCCCCAGACCTCTTTCAGTCGCCGCCGCAGGAGTGTCACCTCCCGGAGCGCTTCCCCCTTCTCGAGGGCCCGCTGAATGAGGACCCTGAGCCGCGGGACGTCCACCGGCTTAGTCAGATAATCGTAGGCCCCCTGCTTCATAGCGGCCACCGCCGTCTCGATGGTCCCATGGCCAGTCAGCATGATGACCGCGGCGAAGGGTAACTCCTCCTGAAGGGCCTTCAAGAGCCCCAGCCCATCGAGCTTGGGCATGACGAGATCGGCGATGACGACCCCGGGAAGGAAGGCAACGGCCTTCTGGAGCGCCTCCTCTCCGTTGGAGGCCTCCTCGACCTCGTAGCCCCAGTTGGCAAGGAGCGCCCTCAAGCCTTTTCGGGAAGCCGCTTCATCGTCGGCAACCAGGATCCGCTGCCCCATCCTCCCTCTCCTCACTTTTGGGTGGAGAGTCTTGGTTCAATCCTGATTATCTGTGTAGGGCTGGAGTATCCCCCAAGCGGCAATCCCTGTCAATAGCCCTGGTGGACACCACCGCCGGTGGCTCCGCCGCCCTTGGATCGTTTCCTCCCGCGCCAGGTGTCCAGCGATCAACTCGTCCGTAGATCGACCATTTCGTGGATGTTGCCCCGAGGGACCTCTTTGCTGAACTGCCGATCCTGCTTGTGGACCATCATGGGCATTCCATACTTCGGCGACAGCGTGACTGCGTACTTGCGGTCGACCGTCGCGCCGGGCACCAGCGACAGGCGATACCGCTGAAGGATCATGGCCAGGGTGATTCGCAGCATCGTCATGGAGAAGGCGTAACCGATGCACATCCGCGGCCCGCTCCCGAATGGGAGATAGGCGTACGGCGATGGTTCGGTGGATAGCCACCGGTCCGGATCAAACCGCTCCGGATTGGGGTACAACTCCGGAAGGTGGTGCGTCATGTATTGGCTGTAGATCACCTTCGA
>JAKEGQ010000294.1 GCA_022615475.1 Candidatus Methylomirabilota bacterium
CGCCGGCTCCACGCATATCAAGCACTTCCGGAACGCCCCCCCGCCGAAGCTCCCCGCGGGTGTATACGGAACCATGCCGGAAGTAGGCCATGGAATACCCCATCATGGGGCCTGTGCCTTTGGTCCGGTCAAGGAAGGTGACGCTGCGGCGAGAGATAAACTCGCCGGTTACCCCCACGTCGAGCTCCCCGATGGGCTCCCCCTCCATTTCGATGATAGATATGGCGTGACCAGGCTTGTCATGAACACTGATCGCCTCTATCTTGGTAATCCGAAGGAGATACTGGTTCTTCCGTTTCTTGCGTACCATACTCTTCTCCTTTCATCAAATCTTTATGGCTTTTTGCATCCGATCATGGTCTTCTTCCCACGCAAAAACCCCGAAGTAAACCGAAACGAGATGGTTTTAGGGACTCCCGAAAGAGCAGACAGCCTTCTATTGGGAGTTGGGTTGGTCTGGGGTTACGAAGGAATGCAACCAAAAATCATGCTACACACGACCCAACGACACAGTCAATCCGAAATACCACGGTCAGAAAGTAATGCTCAGCCTGGCATGATCGCATTCTCCCCATAGGAAGTTATGAGGAATGGGATAATGTTTTAATTTACAAATATTTCCTTCCGAATACAATGCAGAAAATCGCCACCTTAATTTGACATTACCGGGAAAAGGATCTGATAAGATACCGGTAGTTTGCACCTAACCGAAGCCGGGGGGGGGATCGCCATGGGCCAAGACTACCATTCCATCGTGAAAGAACTTAAAAAAGGCGACTATACCACACACGCTCCGTGGAAGAAGTATGGTCCCCTCTGGGTACTCGACGAGGGGGGACGTATCGTAATCGGAGATGTCAAGTTCCACGACGGGGTGCGTATTCAAGTAGGTCAAGGGGCATATGTGGAAATCGGCGACTACACCCACATCAATGCCCGGACCGAGATCCATAGCAGAAAACGGATCGTTATCGGCCGTAACTGCGCCATCGCCTGGGACGTGGTGATCATGGATACCGATTACCACGGGGTTGGGACCAGCCCGCCCGTGAATGTGCCAACCACTTTGGAGGAGGGCGTCTGGGTGGGCAACGGCGCCATTATTCTCAAGGGGGTCACCGTGGGGAAGGGGGCCATCGTTTCCGCCGGCAGCGTCGTCGCCAAGGACGTCTCTCCCTTCACCATCGTGGGGGGAATTCCGGCCAAGGTCATCAAGGAGATTGAACCTTTCGAGGGGAAGCACGGGCAACTTTACGAGCCCAAGTGGTGGGACGCGTCTTACAAGCCGCTTCCCTACGAGCGCTGATGCAGCCTTCCATTCGAAGTGATCTTCCAGGTCCCTGCTCTTGTTACACGCCACCAAGACCCGGTTGCGGGGCTCGACGAAGAGGCTTTTACTGTTTCAGGGTTGATCGCAAGCGGAGGTACTGCTCCCTGCCCTGGGGCAGGCCCGCCTCTTCCGCCGCCTTGTATTTTTCCAGCGCCTGTTTGAGGTCTCCTCTCGACTCGTAGAGGGTGCCGAGGTTGAACAGGGCCTTCCCGTACTTCGGGTTGATCTCTAACGCCCGCTTGTAGAAGCTCTCGGCCTCGTCGAGTCTCTTCTGCTGTTGGAGGAAGGTCCCGTAGGCGTTATAGATCACAGGGTCCTGGACGTTTTTGGCAGTGGCAATCTGCACCGCGCCCCGGTAAGCCGTCTCAGCCCGCTCCTGATCCCCCGGTTGGTTTCGAGAGGTATAGGCGAGCGCCTGGTTCAACAGCGTCGCATGATCCTGCTCGTCGACCGTCCTGTCCACCTTCTCCGCGGGCCGTGGCGGCTCGATCGCATCCTTGCGCACTTGATCGGCCTCCTCTCGACCTGCGGTTTCCTGAACCTTCTCCTGTTCCCTCTTCGGCTGAGCGACCGGTAACCCCTGTTGTAGCTGATTGATCTGTTTCTGCATCTCCACGAGTGCCTTCCTGACAGAGGCCAGTTGTCGCTTGTTCTCGGCGACCTCCCGACTGAGCGCGTCCGCTTCGGCCCTGGGCTTCTCCTTCCGAACTCTCTCTGCCACTTGCCGCCCCGGCTCAGGGTCGCCGGCCAGGACCGCCGCCCCGAGGGAGCGGAGGTTCCCCTCCTGGTCCTTGAGTCGGAGCAATGGCGACCCGTCCTGGGATATCATGAGCCACGCGCTCGACTTATCGTCCTTGTCGAGGATGGCCAGGTGCGGCAGGCCGGCATCGGTGAAGGCCAGCTCGGCCCGGGGCCTGCCGTTTTGGTCCGTGAGGGTGATGGTCGGCGCTAGGTCACCCATGAAGCCGAACAGGGCGCGGGGGGTTCCATCGTTGCCCCGGAGGAACAGGACTGGCGAGCCGTAATCCAGCACGGCCAGCTCGGCCCGGGTCTGGCCCTTCTTATCGGTGAGATCAAGCCGCACGGTGCCGTCCGAAGCAATGGCCAGTCCAGCCCGGCGCACCCCATCCTTGTCGGCGAGGGCCAGACCCGGAGACCCATCTGGCGTGACACCCAGCCCCGCGAGGATCCTCCCCTCCTGGTCGGCCAGGACCAGACCCGCCTTGCCGTCGGCCCCTACGGTGAGCCCCGCCCGGATCGTCCCCGCCTTGTCCACGAG
>JAKEGQ010000295.1 GCA_022615475.1 Candidatus Methylomirabilota bacterium
ACCGAACCCCCTAGACGCAATCGTTTAGGGGGTTTTCATTTCGCGTTGCGAGTGCTTGCGAGTCAATTCGACCCGATGCAGTACGTGCAGGAGGTACGAGCGACCCCCCGGGACTCGCTCCTTGTTCGTGACCGCGCGGATAGTGTCCTAATTTGAATTATGCTTCAGCAGGAGGCTCTTCTGGCCGACTAAGGATGTCCTTCAGGGCTTGAATAGCTTTTTGAATCTCTTCAGCGGATACATCTTCCTTTTCAGTTTTAAGATAGATCAATATTGGGTAGAGAGTTCCGTTGCTTTGGTGGTAATAGGCAATAATGCGAAATCCTCCCTGAGCGCCGCGCCGTAAATCTGAGCTTTTACAACGATATTTCCAAACAGTATTGGCATACTTCGGAATGGCATTAGCTTGGGCTGCCTTTGTGTAGTCCTTCTCAATGGATTCAAAAGCCTCGGTAAGATCCTCGTTTATTTTTCGGCAAGTCCGTTGAAGCTTTCTTAGAAGTTTTTGAAAGGTGGGGCTAGCATCAATGTCGATCCTGCATGGCGGCAAGCGAGGATCTCCAATCTGCGGGACGAGGCGTGATTCTTAATTCCTTAATGGCACCGTCGACCAACTTCCTAAAATCGGAGCTAAGCGACAAGTGGTAACTTTCCAGAACATCCCCAAGGCGCTCGGTATTCTGTCGAATATCCATCAAGAGTGGCCTATAGATAACCCACTTTGAAACCCCCTTCTGCTCTGAGATCTTAAGCATAGTGTCTAATCCGGCGTAAAGTTCTTCAGCAAGGGCAACCATTTTGGCTGCCTGTTCAGGCGAAAGCCTTTCAAGGGTTTGGGGCGTAAAACCTCTTCGGAGCCTATTGAGGCCGAATGTCAAGAATGAAACGAGCGGTACACCTATTACGTGAGTTCTTGCCCTACGTAGAGCTAACCGTGCACGGCTCGTCTGAGCAAGAGTTGAATAGGTACGTGCCTCTAGATCCTCAAAACTAACACAAGCGGCACCCATTAAGGCCTCCTTCTTGGGGATATACCGTCCCAAAAACTTCATGTGCTTGTCAAGCACATTCTGTAACTACTATAGCCCCCCACCCCTGTTCTAGCAAGAACCATGCCAAAACAGCCATAGAAATCAAGTACTTGCACGGCCCTCCAACCCCCTACGTATACTTCCTCGCGCGCACGTAGTGTCGGGCAATTCGCCCGACTACCCCGTCGTACTGTGGCAAGTCCGCGAATCTGAGCATTTTGGCGGGACTGACCCCTGTCCTGTGTGGGCACGGGGCGGGTACTGGCCCAACAGAATCAGCAGGTTATGGCGCTCGTACCTCGTGCTCGTATCTCCGCGACAGGATTCAGGTTGCCGACGTGAGCCCACCTGGTTCCCCTCGATCTAGGGGGTACAGAAGGGAGCTTGACGCACCAATCGCCCTGGATTCGTGGATTTATAGCTATATGGACCCCAAGCATCTGATTTGCAAGGGATCGGCAGGTTACGTGTGGGTGTAGTCCAATGTTATCAAATACTTATAGATATATGCCCGGGCCGGGGGACAAAGCGTTGTCCAGGGTCCCATACCGCCCAAGCCCAGGGGACCATGTATGGCATGGCTCCTCACACATAAGCCTGCTGCAGGATCACACAAGGTACTCCACGAGTAAATCAGCTAAGGGCCGGGGTCCCCCAAAACCCGCCCCGGCCCCCGGACAGACCACAAGGGGAGCAAAGCAGCAGCAGCCCGGCCAGAATCCCGAGACCGGGCCGGGGTCGCCACTCCCCCCGGCGGGGGTCCCCTTCTAGCCCAAATCTCGTCTATACAGTTAAAGGGCGTTTATGCACACCCTGTCGCTCTTTAACGGAAAATGTGTCTTATAGGTAGGAGGGCGAACGATGGAAAATCTACTCAAGGCCGGTGACGTTGCTCGGATTTTGAACGTCCACCTTCTGAGCGTGTACCGATTCGTGTATCGGGGCCAACTCAAGTGCGTCAAGGTGGGCGGGACGGTGCGGTTCCGACCGGAGGATGTGCAGGCGTTCATAAAGGATCGCCCACGGCCCGAGGGAGATTCCGCATGAAACCGCTTCTCAAAGTCTCGGAGGTCGCCGAACTTCTCCAGCTCAGCGAGGGCGCCGTCCGGGGACGAATCGCACGGGGCCAGCTACTCCTGCGGGGTATTCGACGTCACCCTCACGCCAAAGGATGCGACTGCACCCCTCCCGGCGGAAGTGCGTTGCCCAGGCTGCCGGAAGCGAATGAAGCCCGTCCAGGGACGCCGGATGGTCTGCAAGCGTCCACGTCAGGTGTCTCCGAAGTCCTGGAAAGGAGGCCGCCGATGATCGAGACGCAAGAGATTCCCAAAGCCATCGTCCTGGTGGCGAAGGGCTTCCCGTTCCGCGTGAGTCGGGAGGGGAAGTGGGTCACCTTCTGCTTTCCGACCGCGACGGAGGACGACATACAGTCGTATTACACCAACGAGCCCTTGCCGTGTCGGTCGGTCATTGAAGCCCAGCGGACGGTGCGAATTGCACTCAGCCCCCGGTAAGGGGAAGGAAGGGAGAACAGAATGAAAAGGACACCTATCACCTTCAATGATCTTGCCAGGGTCGGGATGGTCCTCGACCCGTTCCCGCTCGACACACACGGGAGCCTTACCGTTCCCCCGGAAGTGTTCAAGCGGTTGCCAATCCACGCCATATCCCTGCTTATGAACGCGCTTTACCCCCCGGACCCGAATAAAGTTTCCGTCCAGGGCGTTGTGGTGGCTGATGAGGCGGCCACAGACCTTACCTTTCTCTGGCCTGGTCGATTTGTCCAGGGGAATCTTAATATCCTTGTCGGGGATCCCGGGACCGGAAAATCCTTCCTGACGCTGGACATGATCGCCCGTGTGTCCCGTGGGGCACCGTGGCCGGACGGGGGCGCAGCCCCCAAGGGAAACTCGTTGCTCATCAGTGGAGAAGATGTTACGTCCGACACGATCCGCCCTCGGCTAGAGAAGCACAACGCGGACCTTTCACGAATCAAGATCATTGACCGGGTGGAGTGTAAGGCCAGGTCATCGGAGGGGCAGTTACGCCTCCCGGATCATATAGACGCGCTAGCCGATGAAGTCCGCCGGGTCCAGGCGCGCATCCTCGTCATTGACCCGATCACGTCATTTCTCGGGGTCAAGGATGACCACCGGATGACAGTAGTGCGGAGCGCCCTCACCCCGCTTAAGCAGATGGCCGATGAGCACGACCTGACGGTTATCCTCATCACTCATGCGAACAAGCAGGGCGACAAGCCGCCGATTTACCGGGTCAGCGGGTCCATCGCGTATGTAGCCGCAGCGCGAATGATTTCCATGCTTGGCATGGACCCAGACAACGAACACCGCCGCATCTTCGCGCCCGTAACAAAGAACTTCAAGACGGGCCCGCCCCTTGCCTTTTCCTTCGTGGAAGTGGAGGACGTTCACCCACGAATCGAGTGGGAGCCCGCACCCGTGTCGGTGGACCTTACCGACCTCTTGGCCGGGACTCCAGAACGGGAGCCCGGTGCGATGGCAAAGGCGCTCGACTTCCTCCAGGCCACGTTAGGAGACGGCCCCGTCCCCTCTCGGGACCTGAGCGACGCCGCTGATCGGGCACGGATCAGCCAGCCGACCTTGAAGCGGGCTCGGCAACGCCTGGGGATTGAGGCGGTGCAGCGTACTACTGGAGACTGGTGGGCGTGGTGGCCCGGCCACGGCGAACGGCCAGGGTCAGGGGATCAAGACTCCCCTTAAGGGAGATACTCTGATCCCCTGATACTCTGACAGGGGATCAAGTGGCCGGGTAAACCCTTGTAAATCCTATCAGGGTATCAGAGTATCAAAAAATTGCTCTTAGGGAGTTTTGATCTTCTGAGGCCCCACGAGAACTAGGAGGGGAGATGGACTTCGAGTTTGAACGGGAACTGCTGAAGGCACTGAGTTACTTGAAGCGGGAGATCACAGGTCTCCATCCCGACGTTACGCGGGCCGATCTTCGGACCGTCTACCGGCACCTGACGGGCAGGGCAGTAAGCGACACCGAGGCCAAGGTGCTTCAGGCGTTCGTGAGGGAGAGGTTCGTCGCCGCTCCTTTACCGGGTAACTCCCGGTGCGAGAAGTGTAGGAACGAGCGATGCGCCTGCCTCCGGTGCATGTGGGGCGAATTCTGGCGCCTCGATTTCGACAAGGTAAAACTTTCGCGCGGCATCCTACCGAAGTCGCTCCCGGCCCCGCCAAAGGCCCTTCCGTCGCCATTCCACCCGGAGGATGCCCGGTGACTGTTGAACTCTTGACCGTCCTGGACATAGCCAAGCTCCTCCAGGTGTCGGAGCGCACCGTCTGGTCCATGCTTAAGCGTGGGGAGATTCGACGCACCCTGATCGGCCGGAGTGTGCGTGTCCGTCCCCAGGACCTACAGGAATACGTTGACCGGACGGCCATACTTTCGCGGCCAGTCGGTCCTGTGCCACCGGATGCCCTGGACGATCTACCCCATATCTATACTACGGGGGGAAAAGCCCCCCCGCGCCCCCCGCTTGTCAATCGGCGTCGGACCGCTTCTTCCGCCATCGCTTCTACCGCACGGGGGACCCCGAGGGGCAACTTTTCCCCTTGACACGCGATGATACAGTAGTGTATCATCCCATTTAGAAGGGAGGTGAGCGATGGCGACGATCAATCTGAGGGACTTCCCGGACGACCTGCACAAGCGACTCAAGGCGGAAGCTGCCAAGCGGGGAACCTCGGTCAAGTGGATTCTGATTCAAGCTGCGAGGGAGTGGTTGAAACGAGAAAGGGGCCGGTAAGATGATGGGAAGCTATGGGTGGGGGTGTGTACTACAGCGGGGGCCGGTGAGGTGAAACGATTCACTCTGCTGCTGGTAATGACGCTCCTACTTGTCGGGTGTGAACAGGGGGAACAGGCCCTTCGCGCCCTGCTTGGGCGTGAGCGCCCATCACCAGGGGTCTTGAAAGACATCAGGGAAGGCTGTCGTATATCTGCTTCGTTTGAACCTGACCCCGACGCCCGTAACGCCCACTATAACAGATGCGTGGACGCCAGTGTGGACGCTTGGCGGAAGGAACACCGGGAGGCAACCCCGGACCCGCATCGGCTGTGGCGGGGGATTGCCTACCGTACTGACCTCCCCTGGGAGCCAGCGAAGCTCTACCCATCAAAAGTGGCGTGTGAGGACGCCCGTCACGAACTTCTCGATTGGGAAAAGAGCACCTACTCAACTGTGTGTGTCCCTGTGGGACTCACGCCAAAGGACATTGGTCGAAAGTGAGGGAAAGGAGGGACGTTGACATGGCAATTAAAGGAGGGTTCATCTTTCAGCCACGGTACAAGCGAAATGGAGTCATCCACAGAGGCGAGACATGGCTGTGTCGGTATCGGGCGGGGGGCCGCCTGGTCACTGTGAGCACCAAGGCCCGCGACCGGCGCAAGGCCAGGCAGTTTCTCATTGCACGATTGGCCGAGGCGAACGAGGGGAAATATATGCTCCCGACTCGTGAAACGCTGGCGGGCTTCCTGGACGTGTATCTGGAGGGCCAGCGGCAGACGGTGGACGCGGGGACCTGGACCCGGTACGGGTTCTGCAAGAGGAATCTATTGGCCGAGGGCTCACCGCTCGCTGGCGTCAAGCTGGGGAAGCTCACGGTCGGGCTGCTCTCCGAGTATCTCACCTACCGATTGAACGAGGGGGCGAGCAAGGCAACGGTCCTCAAGGAACTGAACTGGCTCAAGGGCGCATTGGCCGAGGCGAGGCGACAGCATCTCATTTCGACTGACCTATTACTCGACATTCGTGACGAAATCAGTCCCCGGCGACACCCCGGATTGAAGCGCGCTCACCGTCGCCGGGAGCGTATCGCTTACCCACAGGAGGTCGAAGCACTGTTCAACGCCATCCCCAAGGACAACGCTAACCTGCGGGACGCGGTCACGGTTGCACTCTATACGGGACTGCGCCAGGAGAACATTCTGGAGCTACGCGAGGGACAGATCAGCTTGGACTGTGAGCCCCCTGTGATTCGGTACGCTCCTGAGCAAATGAAAAACGAGCGGGGTCACACCGTGCGCCTGTGTCCCCAGGCTGCCGAGGTTGTCTGGCGGCGTCACAGCATGGACCCCACCACTCCTGAGCGCCGTCTGTTCCACGACTTCCGCCCGGCCTGGAAGCGCCTAGCGGCCAAGCTGGAGCGCGAGGGCAAGCTGACGGACTTCCACTTTCACGACCTGCGACGGACCTTCACGAGCTACCGTCTGGCCGCTGGTGTTGACCCCAAGACGGTCCAATTCGAGGTCGGCCACCTGGACAGCCGCATGACGATGGACTGCTATGGGCGGGCCGTGACCGATCCCGAGGTCAGAGCATGGGCCAGGGCACACTTCCGCTTCCCGTGGGATGACCCCGCGCTGGCCCCTCCCCCTTGTGAATCCCCCACCCCGCACGAGGTGCTTGACAAGTCAACGTAGGCCCCTGGACGGCTCCAGGCTTGACGATAATGGACCCCCTGGACTTCCCACACAGGGGGTCCTGCCGTTTAATGATACGCCGTGCGGTTAAGCGGCCTAGCGTTTCTCCTCTACCGTTGTCTCGACATAGCCTTTTCCTCGCATACATTGACCAAACATCTGCGTATCGGTGTAACTGGCTGAGCCGCCGCCCGTCGTGATGACATACGACGGACCATCGGGAACTGGGATAGGGTAGGCCACTTGTGGTCCCACGGGGGCGATACGCTGAGATAGGCGCGTACACTCGAAGTGATCCCACTCGCGCTGTTGATCCGTAACGGCGGGGTTCGTGTAAACGACCTGTCGGCGTCCGGCGCATGAAGCAAGTAGCAAGATAGAGATGACGAGGATGACCTTTTTCACTTTCTTACTCCTTCTTATGTTAACCCCTTAGCTGGTTGCACACTTGGACGCACCGGACGGCTCGATTTGGTACGAGATTCGGTACGAGCAGCCCACCCATCCTCGTAAGTGGTGGAGGGTAGGGGAGTCGAACCCCCGACCTCTGCCTTGCGAAGGCAGCGCTCTCCCAGCTGAGCTAACCCCCCGCGGACCTTAACTATACTCAACATCCCCGGCAGTGTCGAGACGGTTTCTCGGATACGCGGCCGCGCCGGGGCGCTCCCTCCGTGGTGGTTGCCTTGCAACAGCACCCTCGGCCCCTCGCTCCGGGGCTCTCGCGGCGACCCTGGTCGGCGGCTTACGGCCCGGGTCCCTCCGTGTTCACGATCCATGCAGAGCATAAGAGCACGGATCGCGCCTCGGTTTCCCAGGCCGTCGCTCGCCGAGGGACCCCGCCGCTTCCGCCAATGGCGCTCGGGCCCTGCAGGTGCTGCGCAGGGTAAACAAACCGCAGAGTAGGCACCCAGGCGAGGGAGGGTTGGACCCGCGAGGAAGAGGGATTCTAGTTTGCGTCCATCCGGCGCCGCCATGCATGGGCCAACGGGTGGCGGAGGCCGGGACCCCATCCGCCCGCAGGAGAATTTCGCCACCGCTTTCCCCCCTGATGGAATGGTGCGTGAAGTCTCCGAGGACGGTGGCCCCAACGCCGAAGGCGTAGGGAGGGCCGACGACAGGACCCGTTGGCCGAGCAGAGTCGCCGCGGGAGCTTGGCAGAGCGGGGAGCCTCGAGCAGACCTTTTCAGCTGCGCGGTTTCTCACGCTGCGGGCGAGGTAGAAAGAAGAGGACGACGGTGTAGCTCAGGCTATTGACACACGGGACACGGTCGCTGTCCCCGATCCAGCCGGGGCAGACCAGGACCCCTTCCCGGGCCTCCTGCCGCGCCTTCACCATCTGGTCCACGATCCGCTCGATCTCAAAGCCGCCGCCATGACACTGGGGATGCGGGCACGGGATCCGCCCTTGAAAGGTGCCGGCCAGGACGCCGATCGCGGTCCGGCCGTGCAAGGTAGTCGCCCCGCCGATGTCCCGGCCAGAGATCTCGTACTCCACAACGGCGTCCCGGAGTTCGGGAAAGGCGTCGAGAAAAGGCTGGTCAAAAGCCCGTGCGCTTCGCTCACCGGATTCGGCCATACCCTCGTCCCCGCTCACTGCTCGGGTGGGACCTGCTTGAGTTGTTTCTGCTGGAGGATATCTTGAAAGCTAAAGGTCGGCCCCTTGGGGATAAAACCAAGGTACACGTACTTCGTGTCCGGGTCCCTGGAGACGACCCACAGGTCTCCCGACGTCGTGTCCAGGAGAAATTCCAATCCCCCCTGAACCAGGGCCGGGTAAAAGACATATCGCCCCACGGCACCGGTTTGCCGTGTCGCAGGGCTCGCACCAGCGGGAGGGGATGGCGACCCCTGAGCGGTTGCCGCCCCTGCTCCCAGGATAATCAGGATAATCATGGTCAGGGCCGCGATCCCGATGCGTCTCATCACTTCGCTCCCTCCTGTGTGTGTCTCCCCATGCGTCACCGTTTCAGCTTCAGAGACTACGGCGCAGTCTGTTGACCAGCAGATGGGCCTGGCGGGTCGGCTCCGGCACCCGGTAGCACCCGGTCGCTTTGAGGACGATATCGCGCGCTTGCTTGGTGCTCACCCGGTACCCGGGAGAGACGTAGACCGGTTCGACCGCGTCCCTCGTGCGCAGGATGATGCCGACCTGCTCACCCCTGTCGATGAGCATCCGAAAACCGCCCCGTTTCTTGGGCGGCTCCTGGTACTCGCCGACCAGGACGCTCTTGGCGCACCCGATCGAGGGCAGATCAAGCAGGAGGCCCAGGTGGCAGGCGAGTCCAAAGCGGCGAGGGTGGGCTATCCCCTGTCCGTCGCACAGCAGGCAGTCGGGTCGCTGCTTGAGTCGCATCACGGCCTGCAAGACCGCCGGAGCTTCACGAAACGAGAGGAGACCGGGGATGTACGGAAAGGTGGCCGGCCTCGTCGCCGTGGCGGTCTCGAGGATTTCGTGATCATCAAGGCGCATCAGGACCACCGCGGCGACCAGGGTCGGGGACCGCTTGTCGTACGAGACATCGACGCCGGCTACGGTCTCCGTGGGCTTCCGGGCCTCACCAAGATCCAGGCGCCTCCGAAGCCCCTCTTGAATCCGGATCGCCTCGGCGGGCGAGACATCCCAGGGGTGGAGGTGGCGAGTCTTCATCGGTCGAGTCGGAAGACGGAAAATGGTAGCGAGGGCTCTTGATCCCGAAGCAGCTCGGCCATGAGGTGACCGGTGATGGGGGCCAGGAGGATTCCTTTGCGAAAGTGGCCCGAGGCGATGTAGAGCCCCGGCGAGCCCGGCACCGCGCCGAGGAACGGCAGCTCGTCCGGCGTCCAGGGCCGAAAGCCTGCCCAAGCGGCAAGCATAGGTCGGCTTGCGAGGGCGGGGACGAGCTTCCTGGCCGCTGTGAGCAACCCTTCAATGCCGGCAGCGGTCACGTGCTTGTCGAATCCGACGAATTCCACCGTGCTGCCGACGGCCACCTCGCCGTTGGCCCGGGGGACCAGGTAGGCCTCTCGCCCGAAGAGAATATGACGAAGCACATCCCCTCGGGTCTGGAGGGACAAGAGTTGCCCGCGGGCCGGTCGGATCGGAATCTCGTGACGCACAAGCTCACCGAGCGTCCCCGACCAGGCACCGGCGGCGATGACCACCTTGCCCGCATGATAGGTCTCGGCGACGGAACGGACCCCGGTCACACGATCCCCTTTCCGCACGACCCCGGTGACCGGGGACCCCTCCACATACTGGGCTCCGTGTCGGGTTCCGGCGAGAACCAGGGCCCGGACCATGCGGGCGTTCTGGACCTGGTGATCGTCGGGGAGGTAGAGGGCACCCCGGACTGCGGGGGTCACGTGCGGTTCAGCCTCGAGGACCTGCTGGCGATCCCATTGCTCGACCCTGAGACCCCGATCGCGTTGCTCCGCATAGAGCCGTCGTCCATAGGCCTCGTCTTCCTCGGTGAGCAAGAGATAGAGAGCGCCGGAGCGGAGGTACTCGATGTCGATCCCGGTTTCTTCCCTCAACGTCTCCTGGAGGGGACCGAACATCTCCCGGCTCTTCAGGCAGAGATCCAGGAACGGGCCGGGGGCCAGACCCTCGGCCTGCGGGGCCAGGTATCCCGCGGCTTCTCCCGAGGCCTCACAGCCGACCCGATCCCGTTCGAGGAGCAGGACCCGAACGCGGGCGCGCGCGAGTTCGAGGGCGATCGAACAGCCGATGATGCCCCCGCCGATGATCAGGACGTCCGCCGTCTTCATCTAGCCGTCGATCGCTCAGCCAATGTCCGGCTCCGATCTGTTCACCGCATCCTCAGGAGGACTCGGCCCGCCGGTTGGTGAGGGAGGCGATGAGATCGATGGGGAGGGGGAAGATAATGGTCGAGTTCTTTTCTGTCCCGATCTCCGTCAGGGTCTGGAGGTAGCGGAGCTGGATGGTGATCGGCTCGGCTGCCATGATCCGGGCGGCCTGCGACAGCTTCTCCGAGGCCTGGAGTTCGCCCTCGGCGTGGATGATCTTGGCCCGCTTCTCGCGCTCGGCCTCGGCCTGCCGCGCCATGGCCCGCTGCATCTCGACCGGCAGATCCACGTGCTTGACCTCGACGACCGTCACCTTGACCCCCCAGGGGTCGGTGTGGTCATCGATGATTCGCTGCAGCTTGCGGTTGATCTCTTCCCGCTCGGCCAGCAGCTCATCGAGCTCCGACTGCCCCAGGACACTCCGTAACGTGGTCTGGGCGATCTGGGACGTGGCGTAGAGAAAGTCCTCCACCTCAACGACGGCGGACTCGGGGTTCACCACCCGAAAGTAGATGACGGCGTTCACCTTCACCGAGACGTTGTCCTTGGTGATGACGTCCTGGGTAGGCACGTCCATGGCCACGATCCTGAGACTCACCCGGACCATCTGGTC
>JAKEGQ010000296.1 GCA_022615475.1 Candidatus Methylomirabilota bacterium
AAGGTACCGCTCTGGTTTAGCGTATGCGTCTCGCGGTCAAACCCTATTCGACGGAGGCGCGGGTTTCGCCGGCCTCCGCGGTCGCCCTTCCCCCTCGCCGGCGGGGGGAGGAGCGGAGCGTCGCCAGCCGAGGGACCCCGCCGCTTCCGCCAATGTCGCTCGGGGCCTGCTGGTGCTGCCCAGGCAAGCAAGGCTGGGGTCGCCAGGAGTGCGAGGGGAGCTAGGCCTGGACCCGGCGGAACCTGGTTTGCGGCCGGCCGGGGCCCTCTGGACAGGCCAACGGGTGGCGGAGGCCGGGCGCCCATCCGCCCGGAGGAGAATTTCGCCACCGCTCTCTATTTCGTGATGGAATGGTGCGTGAAGTCTCCGAGGACGGATGGGGGGCCGACGACAGGACCCGTTGGCCGGCTCAGTCGAGCGTCATTGCTAACCAGGAGTGAACAATGGGGAAGGCAACCCGCGTAGCCTTCGGTGAGGCCCTGCTCAAGATCGCCGCCAAAAACGATCGGGTCGTTGTCATCAATGCCGACCTGGGCAAGTCCACCAACACGGTGAAGTTCGTCGAGAAGTACCCCGACCGATCATTCAACGTGGGGGTCGCCGAGGCCAACATGATCGGGATCGGAGCCGGCCTGGCCCTCGAGGGCTGGATACCCTTTCTCTGCACCTTTGCGACCTTTGTGGCGGGGCGTTTCGAGACGATCCGTGTGTCGTTGGCGTACAACCACGCCAACGTGAAGATCGTGGGGACCCATGCCGGGATAGGCATCGGGGAGGATGGGTACAGCCAGATGGCCATCGAGGATATCGCCCTCATGCGGTCACTTCCCAATATGAGCGTGATCCAGCCCGGTGATGCGATCGAGACCGAAAGGGCCGTGGAGTACATCGTGGAGCACCGGGGCCCGGTGTTCCTGCGCTTGACTCGCCAGAAGGTGGAGGACGTCAATCCACCCGACTATCGCTTTGAGTTCGGAAAAGGGGTGATCATGGATGCCGGTCAGGGGGAGGGGCGGGACCTGACGATCATGGCCACCGGCGGCACCGTCTATAACGCCCGGGAGGCAGCGCGCGAGTTGAGAAGTCAGGGCCTTGATGTGCGGGCGGTCAACATCCACACCCTCAAGCCCATCGACGAAGAGGTCGTTCTTGACAGCATCCAACGCTCGGGGCGGATCCTGACGGTCGAGGATCACGGACTTCGCGGTGGGCTGGGAAGCGCCGTCTGCGAGGTGGTAGCCGAACGGGGCGAGGGAGTGGTCCGGCGGATCGCGGTCCGCGATTTCGGAGAATCGGGGGACCCGGTGGCCCTGTACAAGAAGTTCGGCCTGTCAATCGATAATATCGTCGCCGAGGCCAAAAAGCTGCTGAAGACGAAGTAAGGCCCGCGCACTCGCCTTCAACGTCCTCTAGCTATTCTTCCTTCCAAAACCCCCGGGGAACTACCGACGTGCCGGTCTGGATAGGCGAGAGGCTCGTCCTTCTTTTTCCACACGAGGATCCGTCCTCTGCATATGGAAGACCGTACCTGATCATTGATCCGGGTGGCAAGTTTGGAACCGGGACGCACCCGACGACGCGCATCTGCCTCACCATACTGGAAGACATTCTCCGCGAAAACCAGTCGGTATTGGATGTGGGTACCGGCACGGGGATCTTGGCCATCTATGCAGCCATACGAGCGGCCAGGGAGGTTGTCGCGATCGATCCGGACTTTGAGGCATGCAGGGTATGCAGAGGAAATATCATGAAGAATGGGCTGAATCAGAAGGTCCACCTCATCAATGGTCGAGTCGAGGCGCTGTCCGACAGGAGGCTTTTCGATGTCGTTGTCGCGAATCTCGGGGCGGATACTCTGACCCGCGTTCTCCCCGCATTGGGGGCACGTGTTCCGCCGGATGGTTTCATCGTCACATCAGGAGTGCCCGCAGGTGCCCAATCCGAGTTCTCGAACCTGGTGGAGAAAGCATCACTGAAAGTCTTGTCATCAGTGGTACTCGATCAATGGGCGGGCTTCCTGCTCATGCCAAAGGGTAAGTAGGGGCAGCATCAGAAGGGGAAGTCTTAAGGCTGGGAGGGACGCTTACGCGGTGCGTCCTACGTCTAGCTGGTCGAGATAGCCCCTATATTGTCCGAGGCCGCCATCATCTTTGAAGCCTAAGAGGCGAACCCCGTGGTGAAATCTCCCCTCGCCGATTGGTTTGGGATCCCGCCACATTACCTTGCCTCTGGCAGTGATTGGGCCGTCGGGAAGTCCCAGCCCCAGCTGAAGGGGGGTCCCGGGAGCCAACGTTTCAGGTAACAAGAGCAGGAGTCCGCCCAGGCTGATGTTGCCCGTTTTCCCCCTGATTTCCGATGCCTGACTCAGATGCCCGCGGATGAAACAGGCCACGGGAACCTCTGCCACGTGACGGGGGTGGCGGCGACGACGGTGCATCGGGGTATCGCGTAGAGCCAAGTCTGTTGCCAGCTCCACCACACGGAGCAGGCTCGCCGCACGAAAAGGCTTTGGTAAGAAGAATTGGGCGCCAGCGCGAAAGGCCTTCTGGGTATACGTGAGGTCGG
>JAKEGQ010000297.1 GCA_022615475.1 Candidatus Methylomirabilota bacterium
CGATCTTCAATGTTTCGTCTAGGTGATCCGCGTTCAACCGGCTCAGGACAAAATGGATATTGACGGGCAGGCCGTGCCTCTTGAGCGTCTCGATCCCCGACACCGTCTTCCTGAAAGCCCCCTTCGAACCGCAGTGTCTGTCGTGGATGTCCGCGGGCCCGTGAAGGCTCACGTTTACGGAGCCAAACCGTGCATCCTTCAGCGCTGCCGCGACATCGCCCGTGATGAAGTGGCCGTTGGTCGTGAGGTATTTTGAAAAACGACGGGGAGCCGCCGAATGGAGGATCTTAAGGATATCGTCGCGAATCAAGGGCTCGCCACCAAGAAAACAGACGATGAGTACGTTCAGATCTTCGCACTGGTTGAATACCGAACCGATCTCGTCGGCCGTCAGCTCATCGCCGCCCCGTTCCCGCACGGAATCGGTCCAACAACAGCTGCATTCGAGATTGCATCTGCGGGTAAGATGGAGGAACACCTTCGAGGGTGCGCTCAATGGCCGGCGGCCTTCCCTGTAAAGCTTGTCCCGACGTGCCTTGGTAGAAGGCATCAGCAATAATAGTCCAGTTTTTTCTTGTTCAAGGCCTGAGGAATGCTTTTCCGGACGGCCTTCCTGGTCGGCTTAATATTTTTTAAGACCTCGGGTATCTGGCGGGGTTTCGGTTGAGCCGAGTTTTTGTTTGACGATCTCGCCATTGAGTCCTCCTCTGTTTTCGATCGCTATTTTCACGCCTCTCCATTCCATTGTACTTGATGTCCGGTGCCAAATCAAACACTAGTAACGGAGCAAGCCGCTGAAGGGGGCGGTAGCCACCGGTAACGGAGCAAATCGATTAGAATCCCGTGATTGTGCGGGAAAAAGGGGACGTGTGTGTCCCGGTGGGCAAGGTGTTGAAATCACAGCTTGCTTGAGATGGGCCTTCGCGGGAACCATCGGTAACGGCGCGAATCGTTTAAAATCCACTGATCGCACAGGGTTGTGGGGGCGCGGGGCGGGGGTGACGGGCGCACGGTTCACAACCTACTTCAGAATCGAATCCGCCAGCAGTGCCGGTGTCTCGAGCGGGACCATGTGGCCCACGCGGGGGAGGAGTTCGAGCTTCGAGCCTGGGATCGTCTCGGCGAGCCATGCTGAATTCTTCGGCGGGAGGACCTGGTCTTCGGCGCCGGTGACGACGAGCGTCGGCACGGCGATGCGGTCGATCTTGCTGTTGAGGGGGTGCCCCTCGAGTGCGTGGAGCTGGTGGAGGTAGGATTCGAGCGGCTGTGGCATCGGGTCGTGCAGGCGAAACTCGATGTACTCCTGCACGGTGTGGCGTTGCTTGAAGTCGCTCCCGAAGATCAGCTCGTAGACCTCTGCCAGAAGTTCGGTCGTCACCACGGTGTTGCTGAAGAGCTTCCGAATGGCTTCCGGCGGCGGGAAGGGGCCTGCCCACGAGGGCGGGGTCGAGACCAGGACCAGCCGGTCGATCCGCTCGGCGCAGCTCGTGGCCAGCTCGAGTGCTATCGTTCCGCCCATCGAAAACCCCAGGATGGAGATCGGATCCGCGCCGAGCACTGGCAGGATCGCCGCCACGTCCGCGGCCATCTCCTTGAGCGTGAAGGGCGCATCCGGTTTGCTGCTCCTGCCTGAGCCGCGCAGGTCGAGCGCGGTCACGGTGAAGCGCTGCGAGAGCAGCGGGATCAGCCCCTCCCAGATCCTCACGTCGTTTCCCAGCCCGTGGAGCAATAGCATCCCCGGCCCGCGGCCTGCCTGCTCGTAATACAGTTCAGTCTCCTGGAAGCGGAACGAGGGCATGGCCGCGTTCTAGCGAGTCCAGGGAAGATTGCAAAGGGAACCACTGGCAAACGCGGGTTGAGCGTTGAGTGGCACCGAAATTGCTGGTAAAATGGGTTGGTGAAGTTCTTAGCCATCCGGAGGTCTCCATGAAACTCACGTCCTGTCTTGCGGTCCTGGCCATAATTGCCTTCAGCCTCCTCTTCACGGGCTGTCCCATGCAGGAGGGCCAGCAGGCGCTGGATGCCGAGGGCAGCGAAGTCGCCTCCGGCGAGGGCGGCGCCGATGTGGCGACCTCCGAAGGCGCGGTGGCGGAGGAGGAGGCGACGATGGTGTATTCCATCAACCAGGCCTTGCCCGGGAGGATGGGGGCGCAATCCGGGAGCATCGGCGTGCACCCCGGGGTGGGCTCGGGCGATGGCGCGGGGCAGAACTTTGTCATCGGAGAGAACCTCAGGGCCAATATCGGCCGCGTCGAGGAGCAGCAGACCGGGGCAAAGTTTCAGCCCTATGACCCGGAGAAGCGGTGCGAGGAGGCGGTCTATTCCGTGAGGGTCAACGGGGTGAGCTGCGATCACCCTGAGAACTGCGTCTTCACGCTCCCCGATGCCACATCCCCTTACTTCGCGTACCGCATGATCATCACGCCTGCCGAGGCGGAGATCATGACGGGAGGCCAGAGCAGCGCTGTCGAGCTGTTCAACGCCTCGCTCCCCGACAGCAAGGAG